>CAZXZL010000001.1:0-20395 GCA_964645415.1 uncultured Methanosarcinales archaeon
AAATCCCGTTGATTCTGCGGGAGAGTGCCGCTATCGGAATCTGACTAAGCCATGCGAGTCTAAGTCTTTATTGACTTGGCAGACTGCTGAGTAACACGTCGATAACCTACCTTTTGGATAGAGATAACCTCGGGAAACTGAGGATAATATCTAATAGGTGATAAAATCTGGAATGATTTATCATTTAAAGCATAAGCGCCAAAAGATGGGTCGGCGGCTGATTAGGTAGTTGGTAGGGTAAAGGCCTACCAAGCCTCAGATCAGTAGGGGTCCTGAGAGGGAGAGCCCCCAGAAGGGTACTGAGACACATACCCTGGCCCTACGGGGTGCAGCAGGCGCGGAACCTTTACAATGCACGAAAGTGTGATAGGGGGATTCCGAGTGCTCATGTACTACATGGGCTTTTATTGTGGGTAAGGTCCACTATGAATAAGAGGTGGGTAAGACCGGTGCCAGCCGCCGCGGTAATCCCGGCGCCTCAAGTGGCACTCGTGATTATTGGGTCTAAAGCGTCCGTAGCCGGTTTAGTAAATCTGCTGTGAAATCATCAGGCTTAACCTGGTGGCGTGCAGTGGACACTACTATACTAGGGATCGGGAAGCGTCAGAAGAATTCCGGGGGGAGTGGTAAAATGCTATAATCCTCGGAGGACTACCGATGGTGAAAACATCTGACGGGAACGAGTCCGACGGTCAGGGACGAAGGCTGAGGGAGCAAAAGGGATTAGATACCCCTGTAGTCTCAGCAGTAAACGCTGTGGATTAGGTGTTGCGCGATCTTAGAGGTCGTGCAGTATCGTAGCGAAGGCGTTAAATCCACCACCTGGGGAGTACGGTCGCAAGGTTGAAACTTAAAGAAATAGACGGGGGAGCACCACAAGGGGTGCGGCATGCGGTTTAATTGGATTCAACTCCGGAAACCTTACCAGAGCCGACAGCTGAATGAAAGCCAGCCTGAAGGGCTTGCTTGACTCGCTGAGAGGAGGTGCATGGCCGTCGCCAGCTCGTGCTGTGAAGTGGCCAGTTAACTCTGGCAACGAGCGAGACCTTCGCCTACATTTGCGACTGATTTGTTGTCAGGCACTATGTGGGGACTGCCCGAGAAATTGGGATGAAGGAGAAGGCTACGATAGGTCTGTATGCCCCGAATGCTCTGGGCAACACGCGTGCAACAAAGGTTGAGACAATGGGTCGCAACTCTGAAAGGAGGAGCTAATCCTCGAAACTCAATCTAAGTTCAGATCGAGGACTGAAACTCGTTCTCGTGACGCCGGAATCCCTAGTAATCAGGTGTAATAGACGCTTGGTGAATGAGTCCCTGCTCCTTGTACTCACCGCCCGTCAAACCAACCAAGTTGGGTTCAGGCGAGGATCACCTTATGGGTGATTCGAACCTGGGCTCGATGAGGTGGGTTAAGTCGTCACAAGGTATCCGTAGGGGAACCTACGGATGGATCACCTCCTTTTTATTTTCAAATTTTATCAAACATTAATTAACATTGTTTGTTGGACTGTTCTTTTTTGGGCTTGTAGCTCAACTGGTAGAGCGTCGCCCTTGCAAGGCGAAGGCTCTGGGTTCAAGTCCCAGCAAGTCCACTCATTTTAGCAATGCCACATGTCAATCATGTGGTATGGTGGATCCTAGAATGTGTCATTACTTCATATTCAATGAGGGTCGTGCATAAGTAGATGCTATGATTTTTTTAAGCCGTAAGATGGATAACTCGGCTCAGGTTAGCGACGAAGGACGTGGTAAGCTGCGATAAGCTCTGGCGAGGTGCATGCAACCTTTGAACCAGAGATTTCCGAATGGGACTTCCTATTCCGTAAGGAATGTACCTTTTTGGTACGCCAACTAGGGGAAATGAAACATCTAAGTACCCTGAGGAAGAGAAATCAAATGAGATTCCCTTATTATCAGCGAGAGAAAAGGGATTTGAGTAAACTGAATCCGAAATCGTAAGGTTTTGGACATGTGGTGTGGCTAACTTTTTTGAGCTATTTTATGATTCTAAGTCTTTTGGAAGATTGCACCATAGAGGGTGACAGTCCCGTAGAAGAAATAAAATAGGTCAGTTAGTTAGTTCAAAAGTAGCGTTCATTGGAAATTGAGCGTGAATATGGGAGACATTTACTCCTAACTCTAAATATAATCTGAGTCCGATAGCGTACAAGTACTGTGAAGGAAAGTTGAAAAGAACCCGTGTAAGGGTGTGAAAAGAAGTTGAAATCTTGCGGTGACAGTATGGTAATGCTTCTGTATGGAGTGTTATCGTGTGTTTCGAATGATGTGCCAGGGAGTTCATCTATGTGGCGAAGCTAAAGGTTTTAAGCCTGGAGCTGAAGCGAAAGCGACAAGCCCGCAATTTTATGAGGGGCGTGGTGTGAAAGCGCCTGGAGTCACATGGGTGTGACCCGAATCCGCTCGATCTATCCGCTGGTAGGATGAAATCGTTTTTTAAAACGATGGAGGTCCGAAGAGGTACTGTGTGCAAGCGTTCTTGTAACCTGTGGATAGGAGTGAAATGCTAATCGAGAGCGGCGATATCTGGTTCCTACCAAAATTGGCCGAAGTCAAGCGTTTTCCGAGGTAGTCAATCTTGTAGAGCTACGGATTTGGAATGTAGGGAGAGAGATCTCCGGCTTCCGAGTCCAACTCCGAATGGATTGACGCTGTAGACGGAAGCAGTCGGAGGCGGAGGGTAAGCCTCTGTCTCTTGAGGGGAACAACCCGGACTGTGGTTAAGGCCCCAAAATGTTAGCTAAGTGTTAATGGGTGAAGGAGGTTGATGTCCTTAGACAGCTGGGAGGTTGGCTTAGAAGCAGCCATCCTATGATAAGTGCGTAACAGCTTACCAGTTGAGGGCGTTAGCGCCGAAATTCGACGGGGCTAAGCTAACAGCCGATACCACAGATCACCATTTGGTGATGTTAGGTAGGCGTTCTGTGAGGGAAGAATTTTTCTCGAGAGAGTTAATGGACCTCGTAGAAATGAAGATCCTGGCGGTAGTAGGATCATAGCAAGGTTAGATTCCTTGTCATCGTAAGGGCAAGGGTTCCTTGGCAATGTATATCAACCAAGGGTTAGTCGGTCCTAATTCAAACCCTAATTGGGCTTTGAAGAAAGGGAAACAGGTTAATATTCCTGTACTAATGAGGTATGTTTTTGGCAACAAAAGATAGTTGTCTGACGCCTCGGGCTAGGTAGACACGACGAACTAGTCGTGCTAAGCTAACTAATTCATTGGAGTGTCGTAATGACGAGAAGATGAATAAGTAGTGAATGGTTCTCCTAAGGAGAATTCGGCCGATGCCTGGGGCCCCTGAAAAAGACAACTATAAAGATTCTCATTATCCGTACCCATAACCGGCACAGGTGTCCCTAGGTTAGAAACCTAAGATGAAGGGAGAAATGTTCTTAAGGGAATTCGGCAAATTAGCCTCGTATCTTCGGTAGAAGAGGTCCCTGGAATTGTATTCATAAGAATGCGATTTCAGGGTGCAATGGCTAGAGAAGTCCGACTGTTTAATAAAAACAAAGCTTTCCGCAAAGCCGTAAGGCCTAGTACGGAAAGCGACGTCTGCCCAGTGCCAGTACTTGAAGCTTCGGTACAACGGAGTGAAGATCTGGTAAACGGCGGGAGTAACTCTGACTCTCTTAAGGTAACGAAATGCCTTGCCGCTTAATTGGCGGCTTGCATGAATGGCGTAACGAGATTTCTACTGTCCCTAAGAACAGTCCCCTGAACACACTATCCTGGTGCAAAGGCCAGGGACGCCCAGTGGGAAGCGAAGTCCCCGTGGAACTTTACTGTAATCTGAGATTGTTGTGCGAATCCTGACGTAGAGTGTAGGTGGGAGTCATCGAAACCTGTTCGTTAGGATAGGTGGAGACGATCATGTAACACCACCCTTCAAGATTTGCGCAGCTAACTATGTCACCAAGCATAAGACACTTTCAGATGGACAGTTTGACTGGGGCGGTACCCTGCTGAAAAGATATCAGCAGGGCCCAATGGTCAGCTCAACCGGGTCAGAAATCCGGTAAAGAGTGCAAAGATAAAAGCTGGCCTGACTGGATTTTACATAGCGCAAAATCCAGCCGTGAAAGCGTGGCTTAGCGAACTTCTGTGTCCCTATTAATGGGGGCCAGAAACGTCCGAAAAGTTACCCCGGGGGTAACAGAGTTGTCGCACCCGAGAGTACCCATCGACGGTGCGGTTTGCTACATCGATGTCGGCTCATCCTATCCTGGTCCTGCAGCAGGGACCAAGGGTGGGGGTGTTCACCTGTCAAAAGGATTCGTGAGCTGGGTTAAGAACGTCGTGAGACAGTTTGTTTGATATCTACTGGGTGTGCTTGTAATCTGAGAGGAAGGATCTCTCTGTACGAAAGGAACGGAGATTCGGGGCCTCTGGTGTATCTGTTGTCTAGTAAGGCAAGCAGAGCAGCTACGCCCCAAGGGGTAAGGGCTGAAAGCATCTAAGCTCGAAACCCACCTCGAAACGAGATTACATAGTCGCCGATAGAAGATCGGTTTGATAGGATGGGGGTGTAAGTACCGAGGCAACGAGGTATTTAGCCCGCCATTACTAATCAGACAGTCCTTACTTATAGCATCTACTTATGAATGACCCTTATTCTTTTTTTTTTAAATTAATAATTCTTTCATAATCAATTTCTTATAGAGTCATCTATATTGAGATATGATTTTTCTAAATTTTATCTTTAATTTTTTTGAATCTATTAAGAATTTATTGTGATTTTTTCTATTGTTTTTATTTTTTTTATTAGACAATTTTTTATAGAATTTCTTTTTTGTTTATTTACTAAGAATAGGAGATTTTTATGGAAAAATTAATGTTAGGTAATGAAGCTATTGCAAGAGGTGCTTATGAATCAGGAGTTACTGTTGTTACTTCTTATCCAGGTACACCTTCTACTGAAATTGCAGAATCTGTTTCAGATTATGATGAAATTAATGTTGAGTGGTCTGTTAACGAAAAAGTTGCTTTAGAAATTGGAATTGGATCTTCTATAGCAGGAGCAAGAACTTTAGTTTCTATGAAACATGTTGGTTTAAATGTTGCTGCAGATCCTTTTATGTCTTTTTCATATCTTGGTGTTAATGGTGGTCTTGTTATTGTCGTTTCTGATGATCCTGGTCAAAAAAGTTCACAAAATGAACAAGATACAAGACATTATGCAAGGTTTGCAAAAATTCCTATTCTTGAACCATCTGATAGTCAAGAATGTAAAGATTTTATTAAAAAAGCTTTTTCAATTAGTGAAGATTTTGATACACCTGTTATTGTTAGAATAAATACGAGAATATCTCATTCAAGATCTATTGTAAAATTAGATAAAAGAATTGATTATAAATTAAAAGACTTTGATAAAAATCCTACAAAATATGTTGTAGCTCCTGCTTATTCAAAATTAAGAAGGAAAGTCGTTGAAAAAAGACTTAATAAATTAAAAAAATTTTCTGATTCTACTAAAATTAATGAAATAGAGTATAATGATAAAAAAATAGGTGTGATTACAAGTAGCACTTCTTATTTGTATTGTAAAGATGTTTTTAAAAATGCTTCTTTTTTGAAGATAGGTTTTTCTTATCCACTCCCTAAAAATAAAATTAAAGATTTTTGTAATAATTGTGATATTATATATGTCGTTGAAGAACTTGACCCTATTATTGAAAATCAAATTAAATCTTATGGTATTGAAGTATATGGTAAAGATATTTTTCCAAATATTGGTGAATTCACTCCTAAAATAATTAAAAAATCAATATTAAAAAGTGAAAAAAGTAATTCTAATTTTAAAATATCTAATTTTATTAATAATCAAAATAAAGGTAATAAGAATAATAATAATGATGATAGTGATAACAACTTTAAAATTGATAAAAAGTTACCAAAAAGACCACCTGTTTTATGTTCAGGATGTCCTCATAGAGGGGTTTTCTATGTTCTAAATGAACTTGATTTAATTGTTTCTGGTGATATTGGTTGTTATACTCTTGGAGCTTTTCCTCCTTTAAATTCTATGCATACTTCAATTTGTATGGGTGCTAGTATAGGAATGGCTCAAGGGTTTGAAAAGGCTCGTGGAAAAGATTTCTCAAAAAAATCAGTTGCTGTAATTGGTGACTCTACTTTTTGGCATTCTGGATTATCTAGTCTTACAAATTTAGTTTATAATGATAGTTTTTCAACTGTTATTGTTTTAGATAATTCTTCAACTGCTATGACTGGACATCAAGATAATCCTTCTACTGGATATGATATTAATAAAGATGAAACAAATAAAATTAATTTTGAAAGTGTTGCAAAATCAATTGGTGTAAAAAATGTTAGTTCAGTAAGTGCTTTTAATTTAGATAAAATAAAAAGTTTAATCTCTGATTATATTAATAGAGATTCAAGTTCGTTAATTGTTATAAAAGGAGATTGTGTATTACATCATTCAAACAACATTCAGAAAAAATACTCTTTTGTTGATGAAGAACTTTGTGTTGGTTGTAAAAAATGTATGGATATTGGTTGTCCTGCTATTTCATTTAATAAAAAAGCTATTATTGATAAGTCTCTTTGTTTAGGTTGTAATGTATGTAACTCTGTTTGTAAATTTAATGCTATTCAGGAGGATAAAAGATGAATATAATTATTTCTGCTGTTGGTGGACAAGGAGCAATACTTGCATCAAAAATAATTGGTAAAGTATCAATTCTATCTAATAGAGATGTAAAAATTTCTGAAGTTCATGGCATGGCACAAAGAGGAGGAAGTGTAATTTGTCATATCAGATATGATGAAGATAAAGTTTATTCTCCAATTGTTGAAAAAGGAAGAGCAGATATTATTTTAGCATTTGAAAAACTTGAAGGCTTTAGAAATTTATCTTTTTTAAAACAAAATGGTAAGTTAATTCTTAATGATCATGAAATTGAACCAATGACTGTTAAAAATAATGATGACATTTATCCTAAAAATATTATTGATTATTTAAATAAATTAGATTTAGATTTAATTTCAGTAAAAGCAAATAGGATTGCATTTGATATAGGTAATATCAAAATAATGAATGTTATTTTATTAGGTATTTTAGCAAATGAAACTAATTTTAAAATAAAATTATGGAGGAAAGCTTTAAAGGAAGTTATTCCTAAAAAATACTTAGATATAAATTTAAAAGCTTTTGAAGCTGGTTTAAATTATAATAATTAGTTTTGAAAGATATATGATTTTTAACTATTTTTAATTATTTTATCTTATTTAAGGTTTTAAAATGAAAGTTATAAAAGGTATATATGCACTTTGTTTTGAGTTAAAAACTGATTTAAATATAAGAGATTGGAATCTAACTAAAGGTAAATATGTTTATGTTGGTTCTGCTCAAAATAATCTTTTAAAACGTGTTAAAAGACACATTAAAAAAAATAAAAAGAAACATTGGCATATAGATTATCTTACAACTTTAAATGAGTGTGTTATTAAAGAAGTCTTTTATTTAGAAAAAAAGAAATTATTTGAAGACGTTATATCATTTATTGTTGGGATTTATGGTGACTCAATAAATAATTTTGGTGCTAGTGATTCAAAATATAACTCTCATCTCTTTAGAGTTAAAGATTTTAATTTTTTAGAAAAATATATGTTTATTTTGAATAATAATGACTAATCTTTTCTTTTAATTGATTGAAATTTTCTTCTTCAATTGATTTTCTAATTCTTTTCATTAAATCCATCATAAAATAAATATTATGATATGTTAAATAAATTTGATAAGTATACTCATTATTTTTATAAAGATGTCTTAAATAACTTCTTGAATATCTTTTACAAATTTTACACTTACATTCTTCATCTAATGGTTTTTTTGAATATTTATACTCTGATCTTTTTAAATTATATTTACCTTTCCATGTAAATATAGTTGCATGTCTTGCAATTTTAGTTGGATATATTGAATCAAAAATATCTACTCCTTTATCAACTGCTCTTATTATATCAAGTGGATGTCCAATTCCCATCATATATCTTGGCTTATTTTCATCAATCTCTGACAAACATGCTTCTAATAGTTTTTTAGTTAAATCTCTATCTTCTCCTATTCTTAATCCACCAATTGAAACACCATCAAAATCTAATGAATTGATATATTTTGCACTTTTCTTTCTTAATTCTTTTTTAAATCCACCTTGAGCTATTCCAAATAAAAGTTGATTTGAATCAATTTTATCATGATGTTTTTTACATATCTTTGCCCATTTATGTGTTCTTTCTGTTGATTTTATCATCTCTTCTTTTGTATATTTATACAATGGCATATGGTCTAAAACCATTGCTGCATCACTCCCTAATGTATTTTGTATTTCAATTGCTTTTTTTGGAGTAAGAAAGTGAGATGAACCATCATAAGGACTTTTAAATTTAATTCCATTATCATTTATTTCTTCAAATATTTTTTCCATACTTAAAACTTGAAAACCTCCTGAATCAGTAAAATTAGATTTTTTCCAGGTAGAGAATTTATGAATCCTGCCATGTTTTTTAATTATATCAAGACCAGGTTTTAAATACATTAATAAAGAATTTGAGATAATTGATTGTACTCCAATTTCTTCTAAATCATTCATAGAAAGGAACTTAACAGTTGCTTTTGTTCCAACAGGCATAAAGAATGGTGTATTATAAGTTCCTGTTTTTGTTGTTAACTTACCTATTCTTCTATTTTTATTTTTTTTAATTAGCTTAAACATACTTTTTAAATTTGCTTATTACTTAAATTAGTTTCCCTCAATTTTTATCAAGATTGACCAGGATGGTACCATTCTAAAGAATGGCACGGGGTTCCTATAGTATTCTATTTATTTCTGATTTTGTTTTTATAAAATCCTTTTCTTTAAGATGATTTGATCTCAATTTTTATCAAAATTGGTAAGGATGGTACTATACTTCGTATAGCACGTTAGTTTCTATAATTTTCTAATTATTTTTGTTTTCACTTTTATAAACTTCTATTTCTTTTTTTAAGATGATTTTGATGGACTAACCTCGAAGAAGAGAAAACGTAGATGTTTTTCGAAGAAGAGATGATCCTTTATTTATACTTTTATTTTAAATATGAATGTACATCTTTGTTATTTTAAGTTTATTTGTAAATAATGTATAAAAAAAGTTTAAGATATTCGTTTTAGCTAAAGAGTATGTATTCGTATAAGTGCAGTGTGTAGGGCAAAAACATCTAAGAGACAAGTAACGATTTGAATTAAACAAAATAAATAGAAATTTATAGGAATTACTGTGCCATACGAAGTATGGTACTATCCTGGTCAATCTTGATAAAGATTGAGGGCAAAATCATCTAAGAGAATTTGTCGACTTTTTTTAAAAAAAGTCTCCTTATAATAATTGTAACTGTAATTTTCTAGAAAAAATGGTATGAGAAAGAAAGATAAAAAAAATAAAAAATAAAAAAATCTACTCAATACTAATTGCATTTGTTGGACACATATCCTCAGCTTCTTTGTTACAATCAACTTCATCTACTTCTAAACTTTTTGGCTTAGCTTTAGAACCATCTAATTCCCAATTATCAGGACAAACAGAAACACATGCACCACATCCTACACAATCATCTTTACTAAAATTTATTTTGACCATTATTTACACCTCTTTTCATTAAAACTCCACATTTTGAACAAGGTATGTTATTACATGGAACTCTACCTTCAACTTTTTTTATATTCCCACATTGTGGACATTTACATACCAGCCAATCTTTAGATTTATCTAAATTTGACATGTTTTTAATTCAAATCAAAATTATTTAAATGTTGTGTATATGTTATTAGTAAATACACAAAAAGATTATTAAGTAACTATTTTTTCTTGGTCTTGATGATTTCAAGAGACTATGTTAAGAACTTTAAAGAACTTATTGAAGATGAGAGACAGAATGATATAAAAACTCATAGAGAAGAAATATCAAAAATTTCTGGTATAGAAAGAGAAAAAAGAGGTAGAGCAATTATTGGACTGAATGTAAAAAAAATTAAAAAAAGAGGTTCAGTAAACTATAAATTATTCAAAGAAGATAAAAAACTCCCTTTTACAAAAATAGGTGAAGGTGATGTTGTATTAGTTTCAGTTAAAAATCCAAAAAATGAAGGAATAGAAACAACAGTTATTGAAAAAAGTAAAAAGTATATTATGCTTGAATTTAATTCATCACAAATAAAAATAGATAGAGCTATTAAATCTAATAAAAAATTAAGAGTTGATCTATATATTAATGATACTACATATCAAAGAATGATAAATTCTTTAAATTATTTCGATCGTAAAAGACCAAAATTAAAAGATGTTATTTTATTAAAAAGAAAACCTAATATTGATTTTAAAAAAGATACTTCTCATATTGAAAGCTTAAATTTCTTTAATAAACTTAATGAGTCTCAAAAATTAGCTCTAATTAATTCAGAAAAAGAAGAAGAACTATTCTTTATACAAGGACCCCCTGGAACAGGAAAAACACAAGTTGCTGCAGGAATAATCCTTTCAAATATTTTAAAAGGAAATAAGATACTAGTTACTGCTGAATCTAATAATGCAGTTGATAATTTATTGAAGAGAACTTATAGATTGATGAAAGATTATAAAGAAGGAGATTTAGTTAGATTAGGTCATACTTCAAGAATCTCAAGAGGACTTAAAAAATTTTCGCTAAAAAATATTGAAAAAAAGAAGATATCTATAGAAGAAAAAAACCTAACAAAAAGAATTGAAGATTTAATTGATAAAAGAGAAAACTACATTAAACCAACAAAAAAAATTAGAGAAGGATTATCTAATTTTCAAATAAAAAAGTTTGCCGAAAGAGATCAATCTTTTGGATCAATTGATTCAAAATCTATGAAGTCTATGTCAAATTGGATTAAAACTCATCAAAAAATATCTTCGTTAATTAATAAAAAAAATAAAAAATTTTCAAAAAAAGATAGGAAAATCATTGATAATGCAAAAGTTATTTTCTCTACAAATTCTACTTCTCATACATTAATAGAAAGATATAGTGATATAAAATTCGACTTACTTGTTAGTGATGAAGCTTCCCAAGCAGTTGAACCTTCTTCATTAATTCCAATGAACTTCTCTGATAAAGCAATATTTATAGGTGATCATAAACAACTTCCTCCAACTGTTAGTAATCCTGGAGAATTATCTAAAAGTTTATTTGAAAGATTATTTGGTAAAGTAAGATATGTTTTACTTGATACACAATATAGAATGAATGATAAAATAATGCAATTTTCTAATCAAGAATTTTATGAGAATAGATTAAAATCACATAGAAGTGTAAAAAATGCTAAATTAGAAAAAAACTTATTTGATCAACCAATTGTATTAATTGACTTAAAATCTAAAGAGAAGACTTTTAAAAGTTCAAACTCTTATTATAATCCTAAAGAAGCTGAAAAGTCAATAGAACTTGTAAAAAAATATCACGAATTAGGTTATAAAGATATAGGTATAATAACTCCTTATGTAGATCAAATTAGATATATATTAGATAATCTAAGTAATGAATTATCTGAAATTGTAGAAGTTGATTCAGTAGATGGATTTCAAGGTAGAGAAAAAGATATAATTATTATGAGTTTAGTTAGATCTAATACAAAAAATAATATTGGATTCTTAAAAGACATTAGAAGATTAAATGTAGGTTTAACAAGAGCAAAAAGACAAATTGTAATTATTTCTAATATTAAAACTTTAAAAACAAATGAAACCTATTCTAATTTAATTGATTATATTAAAAATCAAGGAGAAATAAAAAAAGTAGAATTAGTTTCTGAATAAATTTTTTATATAATCTAATAAGTTTTTATGTATGAAAAAGAGACTTGAAAAAAATAATCTTTTAACAAGAAAAATATTACATATTTCTTTTGGTATTTTTATGATTTTATTTTATTGGTTTTTTTCTAAAGAATTTGTTTTAGGTTTTAATCTTTTATTATTTAGCTTTTCTTTAATGTTTAGTCAATACTTAAAAAAACACGAATTTCCATTCTTTTCTTGGTTAGTTGATAATTTTTCTAAAGAAGATGAAGAACCTTTAATGGGTTTTATATACTTTCTTGTTGGTGCAAGTTTGTCTATTTATTTTTTTGAAAAACAAATAGCTTTAGCGAGTATATCAATATTAAGTTTTGGTGATTCTTTTAGTTCAATTTTTGGTAGAGAAGGTAATCTAAAATTAGATATGAGTGATAAAAACCTTGAAGGAATAATTATTGGAATGATAGTAGCTACATTAGTTTCTCAATTTTTTGTTGGATTAAATACTGCTTTTTTTGGTTCATTTTTTGGTATGTTTGCAGAGTATATAGATTTAAAAACAAAATTTGAAATGGATGATAATATAATGATTTGCTTAGTTTCAGGAATTGCAATGAATATTCATTATATCTTATTTTAAAGTACTTTAATTTATCTCAATAACTATTAAATAATAGTAACGATATTTTTTAATAATATAGATGGGGTTTTAGTATATGGATACTCTTAATAAAAAGAATAGTGAACTTCTTGATGAATTTGATTTTGATGAAGAAGAAATAGAGTATACTAAAGGTACAAATATAAAAACAGGTTATCCAAAACCTGAACATAGATATAGATTCTTTTATAGATCACCTAATGATGAATTAGAAGATATGTATTTTTATTTTATCAATTTTTTAAAAAATGAATTAGGTTATCCAAAAATTGAAAAAATTACTGATGTTTTTTCTGCAAGTGAACATTCGACTCAATTTGGAGATTCCATGCAAAGAGTTGGAATTCAACAACAAAAAGCAATGGAATTATTAAGAACAATAGGACAACTTGTTAAAGAAATTTTCCAACATGTTAGAGACCTTAGGATGGCTGATGAACGATTAAAGTATTATGAAGATTCTAAGGATAAACCATCTGCTGATACTGCCTTAAAAGGAATCTGGGCGGATACTGTTGATTCAAATGAAAAAACTGGTCAATCTATTTTTTCTTTAGCAAATAAATTAGATTATAGTACACTCCCTACTTTTTTCTTTAATATTTATATTAAAAATCGAGATGAAATTGATGAAAAAGTAGAAAGTATTGATATAGACAACAAACAAGTTAAAAGTCTTTTAAAAAGAAAATTTTATCAATTTCTTAATTGGAAAGAAGAATCAGAAAAACAATTAAAGACTTTTAGAAAATTTCAATTAAACTATTTAAAACAACAATATAATACTATTAAATTATATATCAGTTGGTTAAAACCCTATATTACAAATGTTAAGAATTTACAAAGTGATACTTCTCTCAATCAGAAAGCTGAAATGATTAAATCATTTGAAACATCAAGTATCGAACTTGAGACAATGGGAGTGAAAAAAGATAATGGTTTATATAATTGTCTTCATTTAACATTTGATTATCTTACTAAACCTAATGTTGTAACAAATCAAAGACATCAAAAATTTATGACTCACTCTGGTGAAGTTGAAGTTAATATAAGAGGTTATGTTTGGACAGAAGAAGAATACAAAAAATTTAAAGAGATGAAAGAAAAGGAAGAACTTGAATTAATTGGATCAATTGATGAATCAATAAAAGAAGCTGTTGATTCTTTAGGTGATGAACTAATGGCATATTTGGAAGAAGCCAATAAATATGATAATGAAGAAAATGATGAAGAAAATAAGAAAAATAGTAATGATAAAAAAAATAAAAAACAATTTAATAATCCATTAAAACCTTTTACTGATGTTTTCTCTGGATTTTATCAACTTGGGAAAATAATGTTTCCATTTAATTTAAGTTCAGGTTCTAGTGATGGTTCAGATAATGAAGATTCTGAAAGTAATAATTCAGATGAAGATAAAGATAAGTCAAAAAACATTAAAACCATTAAAAAACATACATTTATTACTTATAATGTCTATAAAAAAATACATGGTTTTGAATCTTGGTAAATTGATTGTTCTAAATTAGAATTAATTTTTATTTATCATCAATAACATCAAGCATTAAATCTTTTGAATTTTCATATTCTGATTGACAATCCTTACAAATAGGATACTCTCTTTTTTTATTCTTTACTACTCTATAAATAAAAGTGCCTTCTATCTTATCAAGATTATTCTTTCTTATTTCGTTATTACAAATTTTACATTTCATTTTCAATTACATTAAATATATTTTTAATTGACTCTTTTGTTTTTGGAAAGTTTGGTGGATTATAATTCTTTTCATTTTTAAGATACTCTTCTATATTAATATTGTCTTGACTTGATGTATAAAAATAATTATTTTCTTTTAAATAATCTCCTAGATACTCTTGTTCTACTTGTCCAGGTGTTGGAATTAAGTAACCTTTTTTATTACACTCAATTAAATCCATTACTGTAGTATAACCTGTTCTTCCAATAATATGGTTTGCATTATCAAACATAATCTTTTTCAAATCACCCATAATATATGGTATTTTTACAATATTTTCATTTATGAATTCTGGTCTTTTCTTCTTAACATCTCCTGTAACAATTACTGTTTTTTTATTAATCTCCTTTAATTGTTTTTCAGCTTCTTTTATGAAAGATGGCTTTTTATCTAAAATATAACCGCCCATAATAAAAAGAAATTCTAAATCAGAAACTATTTTTTTTAATTTACTATTTTTTATTTCATAATTAATATTATCTAAATCATACAATGATGAAAGTATTCCAACAAATTTCTTTTTTCTAGAATATTTCATTACCCCATGACTCATTTTTCCACTAATATTTTTTTTATTAGATTTTATATCTGGAATAATTACTCCATCAAATTGATTTAATAATTTAATATTTTTTTTAAGAACAACCTTTTCAAATGGCTTTAATAAACTTGGTAGAAGAATTCTAATTTGGTGATTTATAATATATGAAGGGATTTTTTTATTATTAAAACCATATCTTCCATCATTTATAATTAAATCATAATCTTTATTTTTTAATAACTTATTAAGAAATCTTCTTTCTCGTTTCATAACATCTTTTAATTTTTTTGAATCAATAATTAAGTTTGGAATATAATCTAAATCTCCCTTTCCTCTCATGAATTTAGGATAGTCTTGAAATTTGTAATATTTTATTTTATTTTCATATTTATTTTTTAGATACTTTAATGAATTTCCATAACAAATTATTGTTATGTTATGTCCTTTTTCAAGAAATTTATCAATGATTGGAATTGTTCTTGTTACATGTCCCAAACCCAAACTACTAATACCAAATAATACATTCATCACATATTATCTTTTTTATTCCTTTTTTAATCTTTCTAAAAAACTTATGGAAAGATTTATAAATAAACTATAAGTTATTTTATAAAATGGGTTGGAGTGTGAAGAAGTTTTTATTTTTGGTAATCTTTTTTTTGGCTTTTAGTGTTGTAGGTTTTGGTTTAGATGTTGAAGTATCTCCAATAAGAAATGATATTTTTCTAAATGAATCTGCTATTTTTGAATTTAATGTATATAATAATCAAACAGAGACTAGTGATTATCGTTTTAGAGTTCAACCTAGCTTTCCAGATTGGTCTATTTTTTCTGATCCTAGTCATGTACATAGTTCTGGTTTTAACTTAGATCCAAATGAGAATAAATCATTTAATTTAGAGATTAATCCACTTAGAGATTTAGATCCTAAAAGATACTTATTAAGATATTCTTTTAGAGATAGAAGAACAAATGAAGTAATTGAAAGTGATTATCTCTCAATTCGAGTTAAATCTAGAAATATTGAAGATTTATCATATCCTTTAGTAGTTAGATCAAACCTAAACGTTGATGATTTTAATGTTAAGCCTACTGATGGATTAAATTTTAATTTATTACTTGAAAATAGAAATCCTAGAGATATTGGTGATGTTACTATAAATGTTAAAAGTAATAGATCTTTATTTGAAGAAGAAATTAAAACTAATTTAGGTCCAAGATTTTCAGATTCTCCAAGAGAAGATTACTTTAAATCAATAGATTTTGAATTTGACTTTGATAAATTTCAAGAGCCTATTAATGATATTGCTTTCATTGAAGTTCGAGACGAATATGATAATTTAATATTTGAAGATGATTTTTATTATAATATCTTATCTTTTGAAAACAAAAGTATTGATGAATCAGAGCATATGGAATTTTTAAAATATAATTATAATTTTACTATTGAAAATAATGGGAATGTTCGACAAAATTTTTCCGTAAGGAAACCTGTTGATTGGTTTTCTAGAATTTTTGTTAATAGTAGAGGTCATACTTTCATTAGAGAGAATGATCAAACTCTTATCTTATGGGAATGTAGTCTTGAACCAGGTCAATCTTGTAGTTCAAAAATGTCTGTTAGTTTCTGGCCTATAATTTATGTTATTTTTGTTCTTGGTATTTTATTTTTCTTGTTTTTAATTTTTGAATCTCCTTTAGATATAGAAAAAAGAGTAATTAATAAAGAAATTAACGAAGATGGTAGTATTATTTTAAAATTTAATCTATATATTAAAAATAATGATAAAAAAGAAGTAAAAGAAGTAAAAGTATATGATACTTTACCTGTAATGGTTTCCTACTTAGATTCAGATGTATTTGGTGCTTTAATGCCAGATGAAGTAATTAGAAAGGGTAAAAAAGGTAGTTTATTGAAATGGGATATTGGTGTAATGGAACCGCTTGAAGAAAGAATTTTAGCATATAAAGTGAAACTAAAAATGAATGTTGTTGGAAAGGTTATTCTACCTGGTGGTATTGTTAAATATAGAGGAGTTTTTGATAAATTATTTGAAATAAGCAGTAATAAAGTAGAAGTAGTTCTTGAGTAAACATATTATGATAAAATTTAAATAATTCTTTAAAATTCATTACTTAGTAAGATATTTTTGGGTCCGTAGCTTAGTTTGTTGTGGAGCGCTGGTCTTATATGATCATGCTCTAGCATATCTAAGACAGCCAGTGGTCCCGGGTTCAAATCCCGGCGGACCCACCTTCTTTTATTTTTTAAATCTCAAATAATTCTAGTTCTTAATAGATTATCAAAGTTATTTAAAAAATAATTCTATAATAATATTTATATAATAAAACTTTTACTACATAATAGTATTAAAAATGAAACAATTTAAAATTTTATTCTTTTTGATGGTATTTATATTATTTTCAACTTCTCTATACTCACATGAGTCTAATTTATCTATTCAAGAAGAAAGAAATTTATTAATAAATACAATTCCAAACGAAGAATTAGTTCTTGATTTTTCTCATTTAGATCCAATCAATGTTAAATATAATAATCCTTTTAGTGAGGAAGGAAAATTTACTCCAAATAAATCTAAGATAATTAATTCCACTATTTTTTTAGAATATGACACTTATTTAATTAAATATAATTTAATGATCAATGTTTCAGATGAGAGATCTTTGAGAGGAGATAGTAAAGAATCTCTACCTAAAATTGAAGCAACAGAAGGAGATACAATTTCTTTTGATTTTGATTTATTTCATCCTGATGGAAAAGAAACTGAAATGATTTATTTTGATCCATTAACTGAAAATGGAACTTGGAATACAAAAGTTGGTGACTATGGAAATCATTCATTAAAGTTTGGTATTTATGATGGTATTAAAATAACTTACCACTATTTTGATGTATATATAAGAGAAAATAAAAATTATCGTTTAAATACTTATGAATTTAATTATACTGTTTATAATGATGAATTAGTTAATTTAAAAGAAATTATTCTTCATAATACTGAAAAATTAGGTTATGTTGAAGATATTTTTTGTAAACCAGACTCTTGTGAAAATAAAGTTAATGAAAAAAATAATTTTTTTGAACTAACTGCAACAAATGGATATTATGAAAAACCTGTCTATTTTAATTTTAGTATTTATCCCGAGTCAGAATTTATTTATGATTTTGAAGACAAATACTTTGTTAAAGAAGGTGATTCTATTTCAATCCCTATTTTAAAAGAAAAAAATAGATTTAATGTTAGTTCTAATTATGGTGATTTCAATGGAACTCATATTAAATTTGAAACATCAGTTGGTGATGTTAAACATAGATTTATAGATAAATTTATTAGATTATTTGACTCTAATCATCGACCAAGAAAAGATCTTTATCTTAAATTAGATTTTGAAAATAATTATGATACATTTTCTAAAAAACTTTTAATTCATATTAATGATAATAAGCCTTTACCTAGTTTTAAAGTAGATCGTGTTTCTTTTAATGTTACTGATTATTTTTATTTAGATAATTATGTTAAAAAATTAAATCATTCCTCTACTAATATTAAAGTTGAAGATTGTCCTTTTAAATATAGATCTTATATTGACTATTTGAATGAAGGAACTTATGATTGTGAATTTATATTATCTGATGGTATTTATAGAAATAAAGAAAATTTAACTATTGAAATATTTGGAAAAAATAGACCTGCTTATTTTAGATGGCTTAAAGATAGTTATGAAGTCTATGAAGATGATAAAGTAGAGATTAACTTTAATGCCTTTGATCCTGATCAAAGAGAATTAGAGTATGATATAGAATTTAATGAAAAAGATTGTATAGACTATAGTGTTGATCATCAAAATAATTTCTTAAAAGTTTCTACTGATTATTGTGAAGATTTAAGAGATGGTTATTTTGAAGAGAATATTATATTTAAAGTAAATGATAGTCTCGATGTAACTAAGAAAAATGTCACATTGAGAGTGAATCATAAAAATAGGCCTCCTATTTTAACACATAAATCTACTGAAGATAGAGTTTTAAGAGATAATTCTATTAAATTTAGTGCAAATTTCTATGACCGTGATGGTGATGAACTTTCTTATTATTGGAAAGTACAAGGAAATAAAATCAATCATAATGATACTAAAATAAGATTTAGATTTTTAAATCCTTCAAATAAAAAAGTTGAACTTATTGCTTATGATGGAAAAGACAAATCTACTGCAAAATGGAATGTTCAAGTCTTAGATTGGTATTATCGTTAAATTAGAAACATATAAAAATGATTAATTCAATATATTTCTATGAATTACCTTAAAGAAGTTATGGAAGATAGGAGAAGCATAAGAAGATTCCTTAATAAACAAGTAGAATGGGAAAAAGTAGTAAATTTATTACATGCTGGTAATTCAGCTCCAACTGAGGGTAATTTACAAGCGAGAAAATTCATTGTTACAAAAGATGAAGGAATTATCTCAAAAATCTCTAAGGCATGCTATAATCAAATGTGGATTAATCAAGCATCTTATGTTATTGTAGTTGTTGGTGAGATTAAAAAATCAAATAAATTTTATGAGAGAGGTGAATTTTATAATACTTTAAGCAGTGGTGCTTGTGTTCAAAATATTCTATTAAAAGCTCATTCTATTGGTTTAGGTGCTTGTTGGGTAAGTGCTTTTGAAGAAGAAAAAATTAATGATGTATTAAGTATAAAATCTCCAAATAAACCAATGGCAGTAATCCCAATTGGTTATCCTGCTGAAACACCTGTTAAACCTAAAAAAGAAGATTTATTTGATCAAACATTTATTAATTCTTGGGGTCAAAAAGTACATGATTTAGATTTAAAATATCAAAATTTTAGATATTTAGAGAGAAGCTTATCTATTTTTGAAAAAATTCTTAATTGGTTGAATAATATTCCTAACTATCTTAAAAATTTCTTTAATAATTTCAATAAATAGTTTGTTATCACTTAGTTAATACAAATGTTTAATAATTTATTTTGTCATATTATTTACATATGGGTTTCCTTAATAAGTTTAAGTCTATGTTTAGTAAAGTTGGAAGTGGAGATGATATTTATGATTCGCAAGTTCCAACAGTTGATGATTCTTTAATAGGTGATAATGAGGATATTATGAACTCTAATAACTCTAATCGTTCTGAAGAATCTAATTCTAATAATATTAACAATATTAATAATTTAAATGATATTAATAATTCTAGTAAATCGAATAATAATAATAATAATAATAATAATAACCTTAACAAATCTAACAGATCTACTAGTAATAATAATAATAACAATATTAATAACAATAATAACAATAATAATAATAATAATAATAATAATTTTTTAAGTAATTCAAATAAATCAGACTCTAATGTTAAAAGTAATTCTAATATGTTTAATCATCCAAATAATAACAATAATAACATTAACCAAAACTTAAACTCTTTAGAAGTAATTCCTAATGCTGCTCCTAAATTGAATTCTAATAAAATAAATAATTCTAATATTCCTAACTTTGGTAAAAATGATGATTCTTTACAAAATAATAATAATAATAAT
>CAZXZL010000001.1:20495-22533 GCA_964645415.1 uncultured Methanosarcinales archaeon
AATAATAATAATAATAATCAAGCACAATTTAATTCAAGTTTAGCTAAAAGAGATGAAAATAGTCAAAATTCTTTATTTAATGAAAGTTCAGGATATCTTAAAAATAATTTATCAAAAAGAAGTATTTACTCAATTAAAACTCCTCTTTATATTGATCTTAACTCATTTGGTAAAGTTTTAGAAGAGATATCTGAAATTGATGATACTATTGATGATTTTATTAAAAGTAGTATTAAAGAAAAAGTTGATAAACAAAAAAAATTATATGAGGAATGGATTAATTTAATTGAAGAGACACAAAATAATTTTTTAGATGTTGATAGACGTTTTTTTAAAAATCAAAATTAAATAAAATGGATAATAAAAAACCAATGTTTGTTAGAATTAAGGATCATGAAGAGGTTTTAAATGCAATTAACTCTATGAAAGAAACTCTGTCAAACTCTAATCAACTAATTGAAGAAATTGAAAGTTTAAAGAAAGATGAGGAACAAATGATAGAAGATTGGTTTTCTGAGATAGAAGAAATTGAAAATAGAATTAATTTAGTAGATGAAAGCTTATTTGAACCTGATGAAGTTTAATTTTTTATTGATGTTTATTTAGAGGTATTTTCATGGATGATCAAAATAAAATGTTTGTAAGGATTGATGAATATAAAAAAATATTAGATACTATTAATTCTATGAAAAGTAGAATTTCAGATTCAAAAGAACTTCTTGAAAAAATTAATAATACTAGAATTGAAGAGAATGAAGAGATTAATCAATGGATATCTAAACTTAAAGATATTGAAGAAAATTTAATTTATGTAGATGAAAATATTTTTGAGTCAGGTGATTTATAAAATGGAAAAATCAAGACATCAAGATGATTTATTTGTTTCTATCGATGAACCTTTAGCATTAAGGAAACAAGTTCTTGAATCTTCAAAAACTTTTATTCAAATTATGCATAAATATGATGATTTAATGAAAATAAGAAAAGAAAAATTAAAAAAAATTTCAAAACTAAAAGAAAATATTTCTGGTTTGAAAAATATGCTAAATAAAGTTAAAAGAAGACTTCCAGATACACCTGGAAATAAAATAAATACCAAAAAATCACGTTCTCATTCAAAAAATTATTCTTCAAATAAAAATTCTAATGATTTAAGTCATGAAGATGATGATGAAGATAAAGTAGAAAAAATTGAAAAAGAGTTAAGTGATATTGAATCTGAATTAAATGAAATCAATGATTTAATTACTTAAATATACTTTTCACTATCTCTTTAGTATATAATATAATCCCTTTTGTTTTATTTTTTGTTGGATTGAACTTTTCTTTCTTTTTATGAACAGAATATATTCTTGCTTGATTTATTACATGTATCTGTTGTGTTAATGATGGATCAAGATTTACTTGTTTTTTCTTTAATTTAGCGATTAATTTTCCTAAACCAATACCTGGTGCTTTTTCAAGTAAGTCATTATTTGTTTTTTCATAATATAATCTATGAAGTGATGTTTCAAGTACTCTTGCACACATTATTATACTTGCTTTATAACATTTATTTTTATAACATCTTTCAATTTCTTTTATATCGTCTATCATTTCACTTTTTAATTCATTTGGGATATTTAACTTTTCTATTTCAAATAATTCTATAGAATCTTTTTTATTAAATTTTATTTGATTTAAAATTATTTTTATTTCTTTTTTATTCTTTTTATTTAATACATCTTTTATTTTTCTTTTATTTTGTTTTAATTCTTTTAAGTTATTTTCTTCTTCAATAGACTTAATTTCTTCATCTACTTCTTTTTTTATATCTCTTAATTTTTTTTTAAACTTATTGAAATCCTTTCTATTTTTACTTTCTAATAGTTTCTTTACTTCTTTTAATTTTTCATACTTACTTTTTTCCTTTTGTTTGTTAAAACTTAACATATTAAGAAAGTGTATATTCTCTTTTAAAAGTTTATTTATTAATTAGTATATAGTATATTTTAGTATTATTTTTGAACTATTTAATCATAATAATAATCATAATAAT
>CAZXZL010000001.1:22633-49775 GCA_964645415.1 uncultured Methanosarcinales archaeon
ATTAGATTCATCGTATAAAGAATAACACAAAAATCTAATATTTTGTTTTGATTAGAAAATCCCAACCCCCGGAATTGAACCGGGAACCTGTCGGTATCGGCTGGTTGTATATCATATATAGCTTAGACACTTTATCAATACAACATCTACAGCCGACCGCTCTACCTAATTAAGCTAGGTTGGGTGCTATTTAGGTAAAATGTGAGTTATTTATAAACTTTACTTTTTTTATTTATCTTTTTTTCATAAAATCCTAAAATTATTTATTTTATCTTATTTTTAATAATTTAATGAATCCAAAACTATGTCAAAAATGTAAAGGAGTAAAAAATTTATGTGGTTCAAAATATTGTCCAATAAAATCTAAATTGGAATCACTAAATTCAATTAAACCAAAAAAATCTTTTAAAAGTTCTACAAAAAATGTTTTTATTGGAGAATCAAATTATCCAAATATCAATGTTGGAGTGCTTTCAGTACCAAAATCATCTAAAATTAAATTAGGTCATGATCCAATTGATTGGAAAGAAAATAAAATTAATGATGTAATCAATTATAAAATTAATACTGTTAATTCTCATTCAAAAAAACAAGCAAGAGTACTTACATCATCAAATACTTTAGAAGTTCAAGAAATTGCGATGTCACAAAAAGAACTTGATCTAGATGTTGAACTTAAAAAAAGACCTAAGAAATCTTTTCTCATAAATTCAACAATATTTCCTCATGGTTTATCTGAAAAAGTAAATGAAATAGATGTTAATGATAATCCAAGTATTCCTCGAAAAGTAGAGAATATTTTTTATGATACTGATGTTAAATCATATAATGCTATTAATGAATTATATGATTATGATTATGATGAATATTATTTATCTAAAATTCTTTCTGCAGGAACCTTAGGAAGAAAAACTGATAGAAAATTTGTTCCAACTAAATGGTCTATTACTGCAGTTGATGATACTCTTGGTAAAAATTTAATTGAAAAAGTTAAAAATTATGAGATTATTGATGAACCAATTGTATTATATGGTGATTTGAAGGGAAATTATATTTATACTATATTACTTCCTAATCAATTTTCTTTTGAATTTTTTGAAATTCATTTACCTAATTCTGTTTGGAATAGGTCTGATGGTGTTATTGTTGCAAGTGATTATGAATCTTTTTTTGGTCGTAAAAAATATGCTGACAATACAACAGGGGGTTATTATGCTGCAAGATATCCTGTTTTAGATTATTTAAATGAAAATGAAATTCAGGCTTCAGCTTTAGTTTTAAGGGTTGTAAATGAAGAGTATTGGGCTCCATTAGGGGTTTGGGTTGTAAGAGAAGCTGTTAAAAATGCTTTGAGTAATAATAAAATTAACTTTGAATCTTTAACTTTAGTAAAGAATTTTTTGAAGAAATATTTGTTGAATAAATTTAATTATAATTCTTCAAAAGTTTTAAATGATAGTGTTCTTCTCAACATATCAGAAAAACAATCAAAATTGTCTAATTTTTAGTAAAGAAAAATTTTTAAATACTATGTTTTTTCTTTACATGATGGTTGGTTAGAGGTATTTAAAATGGAAATCGATATAATCGAAGAGAATAAAAATAAAATAATAATTAATATTAAAAATGAAGATATTGGCTTTTTTTCAGTTTTAACTGATGAGCTTAATAATAAAGATGATGTTAAGTTTTCGGGTTATAATGTAGATCATCCTTTAATTAAGAATATAAGATTATTGGTTGAACTTAATGATGATTCAGATGCTGACCCAAAAACCGTTCTTGAGGATTCAATTAATAATATTAAAAACTCTCAAGACAAATTAGTTAAATCTTTTTTAGATAAAACTGATAATTAATTTTTTATTTTGGGTCCATAGCCTAGTCTGGATAGGGCAACGGCCTTCTAAGCCGTAAGTCCAGGGTTCAAATCCCTGTGGGCCCGCTTTTTTATAATATTTAATGGAGGTAATTTATATGGCAGAAGTAAAATTAGTTATTAATGATTCGAAAGAGGGAAAATCTTACTCTGATGAAGTTGATTTAGACTCGTTTTTAGGGTTAAAAATAGGTGATGAAATTAAAGGTGATGAATTCGGTTATGATGGTTATACCTTTAAAATTACTGGCGGTAGTGATGATGCTGGTTTTCCTATGAGAAAAGATATTGAAGGAACTAAGAAAAAGAAAATTTTTACCGGTAAAGCTACTGGTGTTAAAACTCTTAATGGTGCTCAAAGGATTAAAAAATTAGTTTCTGGAAATACTGTTTATGAAAGAACTTCTCAATTAAATCTTAAAGTTTTGAAAAAAGGTAAGGATCCTTTAGGCGAATCAAAAGAAGAAGATAATAAAGAGGAAGAAAAAGAATAAAATGGGTAAGTTAAATAAAGATCCAGTTATGAACATAGGACTTGTAGGACATGTTGATCACGGTAAAACTACTTTGACTGGTGCATTATCAGGAATTTGGACTGATAAGCATTCAGAAGAGTTAAAGAGAGGAATAACTATTAAATTAGGTTATGCTAATTCAGATATTTATTTTTGTGAAGATTGTGATAAATATATTCCTAAAAACAAATGTGATGAATGTAATAATGAAACAGAATTTGTTCATACTATATCTTTTGTTGATGCACCAGGACATGAAAGTCTAATGGCTACTATGCTTTCAGGTGCAGCGATTATGGATTATGCTGTTTTGATTATTGCTGCAAATGAAGATTGTCCACAACCTCAAACAAGGGAACATTTGATGGCTCTTGATATAATTGGTCTTGAAGATATTATTGTAGTACAAAATAAAATTGATCTCGTCTCTAAAGATGAAGCAATTGAAAATTATAATCAAATTAAAGAATTTTTATCTGATACTAAATTTAAAGATGCTCCAATTATTCCTGTTTCTGCACAACAAGGAGCAAATATTGACGTTTTACTTGAAAAAATGATGAACTTATTTAAAGTACCAAAAAGAGATCCAAAAAAAGATACTAGATTTTATGTTGCAAGGTCTTTTGATGTAAATAAACCTGGTACTCCTATTAAAGACTTAGTTGGTGGTGTTATTGGTGGTGTTGTAAAACAAGGAACAATAAACTTAGGTGATAAAGTAACTATTAAACCTGGTAGAAAAGTAGTTGAAAAAAATCAAGTTCGGTGGGAAGAAATAGAAACTGAAATTACCGGAATTCATTCTGGTACTGAAAAAATCGAATCTGCAACACCTGGTGGTTCTATGGCTTTATCTACTGATTTAGATCCTGCTTTTGTTCAAGGAGATCATTTACTTGGTAGTGTTGTAGGAAAAAAAGAAGAACTTCCAGAAACAAAATATAAACTAAAACTTGATGTTAATTTATTAGAAAGAGTTGTTGGTTCAAAAACTGATATGAAAATAAAAAAATTAAAAGTTAATGAACAATTATTGTTAAATGTTAATTCATCTACTACTGTTGGAGTTGTTACAAAAATGCTCAAAGGAGGAATCTTTGAAATAGCTTTAAAAATTCCTGTTTGTGTAGATGAAGGTGAAAGAGTTACAATTTCAAGAAAAGTAAAGAATAGATTTAGATTAATTGGTTATGGAACAATTGCTGATTAATATTTATTATTTTAATTTAGAGGTGTTTAAAAAATGTCAAAACTAAAAAATCCAAAATCAAAATTTGTTAAGGTTAGATGTAAAAAATGTAAGAATGAACAGATTGTATTTGGTAAATCTTCAACACATGTTGAGTGTTTAGTATGTGGAAAAGAATTACTTAAAAAAACTGGTGGAAAATCTGAATTTGAATCAATGATACTTGAGGTTTTAGATTAAATAAAATGAGATATAATCTCAAAAAAGGATTTCCTGAAGAAGATGAAGTAATCTATGGAACTGTTGTAGATATAAATAATAGAGTAGTTGTAGTAAGATTAGATGAATTTAGTGATAATTTAACTGGCTTTTTGTATCCTCATGAAGTTGCACCAGGTAGAATTAGAAATATAAGAGATTATGTTAAAGAAGGTAAAAGAATTGTGTGTGTTGTTTTAGACTCTGATAAAAAAACACAAAGGATTAACCTTTCTCTTAGAAGAGTTTCTAAAAAAATAAAAGATAAAAAACTTGATCAGGTTAAGAAAAGTAAAATTGTAGATAATATAGTGGAAAATTTATCAAAACAATTTGATAAAGATCCTGAAAAAATTTATGATGATCTTCTTGATTCTTTTCCTAAAGAAATTCCTTCCTTAGAAGTTGCTTTTCAAGATTATGTTGATAATAAATTAAAATTAACTGATTATATTACTGATGAAAAGTTAATTGAACCTTTAGAAAATGCAATTGAAGGTCGTTTTAAACCAAAAAGAGTGACTATTAAATTTCATATAAAATCTATTACTTCTTTATCTTCTGGATTAAATTTAATTAAAGATTCTTTTTCTGAGATTAAAAAAATGAATTGTGTCGTTATCTATTTAGGTGGAGGAAAATATGAGATTAGAATAGAGAGAAAAGACTATAAAACAGCAGAAAAAGTTTTTGATAAAATTAAAGATTATCTTGAAGAAAATTTAGAACCTAAATCAGAAGAGTTTAATATAATGAGGGTATAAATCTAATATGTCAAAACACATAAGAAAATGTGATAGTTGTAATACTTACACATTAAAAGAAGTTTGTCCTAATTGTTCTAATAAAACTGATAGAATAAAAGTGATGAATTTTTCTGTTGAAGATAGATATGGGAAATATCGTCGAAAACAAAAATATGGTGCTCAGTAAAATGTCTAAAATAAAATTAGTTTTGGATAAAGAAAAAAAAAAGAATGTAATTTCTAAGTCAAAAGATAATGATAAAAATATATTCATTGAGGGAATGCCTGGTGTAGGAAACATTGGAAAACAAACTATTGATTATCTTGCAAAAAAAAATGATGTAATTAAAATTGCTGAAATTTATTCTTCTTATTTTCCTCATATTGTTAAAATAAAAAATGAAATTACATTACCTCATCATAATTTATATTATTTTGAAAATGATAATATTGGATATTTTTTATATACTGGTGATGCCCAATCAAAAACTGATGAAGGGACTTATGAATTTGCTAAATTTATTCTTGATTTAATTTCTGATTTTAATATCGAAGAGATAATAACTATTGGAGGAGTTGGTTTAAAATCATATGTAGAAGATCCAAAAATTTATCTTATTGGAGATGATGATTTAAAAGAAAGATATAGTACTGATTCTACTAGTTCTGAAACAAAAGGGAAAGTAAATATGATACTAGGTCTTTCTGGAATTATTTTAGGTCATGTTGATTTATTGAGAAAATCAAATAAAGATATTAATTATAATTATTTAAGTGTTTTAATAGAAACAATGAGTTCACCTTTGTATCCTTCTTATAAAGAATCAAAGTTAATGATTAAATTTTTTGATGAACATTTCAATCTTGACATAGATTATTCTGATATTGATAAAAAAATAGAAACATTCAATAAAAGTAAAAAAGTTTCAAATGATTTAAAACAATTAGATAGATTAAATAAATCAGATGATGATTCTGGTTCTTATATTGGATGAAAATGAATCTTGTTACAAGTAATGATTTTTTGGATTTTTTAGATAATGAGACAAAAGAAAATTTAATTTCGATTATTGATTTAATTGATGAAAAAAATCATTATTCTCATATTTCTTTAATTACTAAGATTATTCATATTTTTCATTTTTTATTTTATAAAAATCATCTTAAAAGTTATAAAAATTCTTCTTTAAAAAAATGCATTGAAGTTTCTGTTTCTCTTCATAATAAAGAAAAAAAGAAATTAAAAAAATATGTTAGAAAGAATTTAAGACAAGTTAATGTTTCTTTTTATGATCAATTTGATTATGATGATAGTTTAAAAGGAATAAAACCAATTGAAGAACGAGGTAATGAAGAAAAAATAATATTCAAAAATTTTAATTCTTATAATTCATACGTTCATCTTGGTGGTTGTTTAGAGCCATTATATTTTAAAAAATTTAACTGGTATTCTGGTAAAAAAATCATTGTTGATATAAATCAAAAACAAATGAATTATACAAAAAAAAGAATTGATAATTTATTTACTATTGATTTTGATTTATCACTTTTATATGGGAACTATAATGAAAAGTCAATTTTTAATGATATTTTAAATTTATATCTTAATTATCATAACCTAAAGTTGAATGATTTATTTGAATTTCTATCAAATGATATTATTTTTATGCTTAAAACTTTTGATTTATTAGATGATCATATTAAATATGCTGTTACAGAAGAGTTACTTACTAATTTAAAATATAAACAATTTATTCTATCTTTTCCTAAAAAAACTCTATCTGGAAAAAGAATGCATGTTAATAGGAAAGAAATTTGGCTTGAGAAGATGTGTGAAAGATTAAATATTAACTATGATATAAAAGATACTAATAATGAATTATTTTATTTTTTAAATACTAATTAAAATTCTTTTACTTTTATATGAATAATTTTAAATAATTGTTTAATTTAATTAAATTTATTATATTCTAATTAATTGGTGAAATTATGAATTATCAAAAAAGAACACATAAATGTGATGAATTAAGATCAAAAAATAGTGGTCAAGAAGTAGTCCTTAATGGTTGGGTTAAAAAAATTAGAGAACATGGAAATGTTACTTTTATTGATTTAAACGATAGATTTGGAATAACTCAGACAATTATTAATAGTGATGATTTTAATGATTCAAATATCTCTTTGAATGATGTAATATGGGTAAAAGGTAAAGTTAAAAAAAGACCTGAACCTAATGATGAAATAAAAACAGGTGATATTGAAATTGATGTTACTGACTTTGGAATAATTAATAAATCTAAACCTTCTCCTATTGATGATAATGCTAATCTTGAAACTAAATTAGAATATCGTTTTTTAGATCTTAGAAATAAAAATAATATGAATAAAATAATAAAAAGACATCAAATTATTAACTTTGTACGTGATTATTTTAATAAAAATAATTTTTTAGAAATTGAAACTCCTTTATTGATGAAGTCTACTCCTGAAGGGGCTAGAGACTATATTGTTCCATCTCGTGTTAATAAAGGTAAATTTTATGCTCTACCTCAATCACCACAACTTTATAAGCAAATTTTAATGATTTCTGGATTTGATAGATATTTTCAAGTAGCTAAATGTTTACGAGATGAAGATTTAAGAAAAGATAGGCAACCTGAACACACTCAATTTGATTTTGAAATGAGTTTTGTTGATTCTTCTGATATTAGAAACTTTGTAGAAGATTTATTTAAAGATTTATTCAAAGAATTTTTAGATATTAAATTAGATGATTTCTCTATTTTAACTTATGATGAATCTATGAAAAATTATGGTACTGATAAACCTGATTTAAGATATGATTTAAAATTAAGTAATTTTACTGAAGTTGGTAACAATTCTGATTTTAATATTTTTAAAAATGCAGATTCTATCCGTGGAATTGCTGTTAATGAAGATTTTTCAAGAAATGAAATTGATGAATTAACTGATGTAGTAAAAGAAATGGGTGCTAAAGGTTTGGCATATGTTAAGGTTAATGATCAAAAACTTGAATCAGGAATTTCTAAGTTCTTTAAAGAAGAAGAAAAAGAAGAAATTGTTAAAATTTCAAATATTAATAATGGAACAATATTCTTTGTAGCTGATAAGGATAAGATTGTATTTGATTCTTTAGATAAGTTAAGAAGAGAGCTTGCAAGAAAGCTAAACTTAATTGATGAAGATAAATATGAGTTTGCTTGGATAGTTGATTTTCCATTATTCTCTTATGATGAAGATGAGGGAAGATGGGCTCCTGAACATCATATGTTTTCGATGCCTAAAAAAGAGTATCTAGATACTTTTGATGAAAAACCTGGTGAAGTTAAAGGAGACTTGTGGGATCTTGTTTTAAATGGTGTCGAGTTAGGTTCAGGTTCTATTAGAATAAGTGATCCTAATATTCAAAGAAGAGTAATGAATTTAATTGGTCTTTCTAATGAAGAAGCTAAAAAGAGATTTGGTTTTTTATTAAATGCTTATAAGTATGGTGCTCCTGTTCACGGTGGTATGGGATTAGGCGCAGATAGAATTATTGCTTTGATGTTAGGTGAAAGTGATATAAGAGAAGTTATACCATTTCCAAAAAATAAAAATGCAGAAAATCCAATGGATGGTTCACCATCAAGTATTGATAAAGAACAACTTGATGAACTTGGTATTTCTTTGAAAAAATAATTCTAATTAATAAAATTGGAATTTAATTTAAAAAGAAATATAAATCTGTAGTTTCAAATTGTAATAATGGTTGATGAATCTAGTTTAACTAAATATATTATTAAAGAGTATAAAGAGGGTTATTCTTTTGAAAACATAAAGAGTATACTTCTAAAAAATAATTATGATGAGGATTTAGTTGAAAGCTCGTTAAAAAAAGCCAAGAAGATAATAAAAGGAGAAAAATTAAATTTAAATATTAAAGAAAGAAATCCTGTCTGGGTTTTGATTTTACCTTTTATTACATTTGGTATTTATTATTTTTATTGGCTTTCAAAAACTACTGATGAGTTAAAAGAAAATACTGGAAAAGCACCTAGTAAGTGGCTATTGTTCATTTTATTTATCCCAGGTATTCATTTATTCTTTTTTTGGAAATATTCTAAAGCTTTTTCTAAACTTACAGGAATAGATAATATTGTTATTTTTATACTAATGGCTTTTACTTATCCTTCTATGTTTTATATATCAATGATGGTTTGTCAAATCGAGTTAAATAAAGTATCATCTAAATATTTAATAGAATAAATTTGAAGTTATTTTGTGGTGTGTTTTTGTTGTCACTAACTAATAAGTAATTTACAAAATATTTATAAACTATTATTTTCTTAACATTATATGAAAGTTTTACAATTTACTGATTTACATGAGGATACATCAAGATTAGAAAATATAATAAATCATCTTGAAAAATACGAAGATGAGATTGATGTAGTTTTAAATACAGGAGATACTACTGGTTCAGATGGTAAAAATAAGGAGAATTTTGAAAATAAAATCAATAATGAAGTAAATTCTAACTCAAAACTTTCTAATTTAGAAAATAAGATACAGGATTTTATGAATGATAATAATATTAATAATCAATCAGATCTTTTTCAGCTAGATGATGACTTAAAAGAAAAATATTTTAATATGGAATCTGAGAAAAGTCAGTTATTATCAGATATCACTGAAAAAGCTTATGAAGATTCTATTAACAAATTAAAACCTTATTTTAAAACTATTGATGATTCTGTAGATCATTTTATTGGAATAGCTGGTAATCATGATTTAAATTTAATTTATGATTCATTGGGCGATTATATGACTTTTATTGATAAAGAAGAGAAATATGAGGTTGATATGAATGAAAATTCTAAAATGATATTTAAAGGTTTAATTAATTCTCCTGAAATTCCAAAGAAACATAGACTTATTCCTGAAGATTATCATATAAATTATCAATCAAGTTCTCCTATTGAAGATAATTATAGTGATGATTTAAAAGAATTATTAAAAAATTCTCAAGAAAAAGAAAAAAATCGTCTTAATGGGTTTGATTGTGATATAATGTTATTTCATAAAGATCCAAGGTTTGATAGTAATAAATATGGTGATTCTTGTCAAGTATCTCATGATTTTTATGATAATAGTAATGCTAGTTCTTCTTATAATGGTCATATTCATGGGGGTTATGTTCATGTTGATGAAGAGGGGAAAGTTAGAATGAATCCTGGGATAAATCATTTTTTTCAAGTTGAATATAAAGATGATAAGAGTATTAAGTCAATTAAAATTTATCGTTATGAATCTAGTTCTTAAGTATCTATTAATTTTTCACTTAGATGATTTGCTCACAATCTTTATCACAGCTTTTATCAAAGCTGGCAAGGATGGTACCATTCTGAAGAATGGAACTGTAGTTTCTATTAAATTCTATTTCTTTTTGCTTCTTTTTTTATAAGCTTCTTTTTTTCTTTTCTTTAGATGATTTTGCCCTACACACTGCACACTTAATCGAAGATATATTCTTTAGCTAAACACGAATAAATATTATACTATTGAACGAATAAGTTTAAACATTTAAAATTTAAACAATTTAAAAGAATGTACAAATTTTAAAATTTACTTTTCTTTTTTATCTTTTTCTTTTCTTTTTTCTAATAATTCCTTATAAGATTTCACTTGATTTTTAATCATGTTTTCAAATGAATAATTTTCTAGTACGAATTTTCTTCCTTTCTCTGCAATTTTATCATGATCTTTTGATTTATGATTTTTCAATACATCTTTTAAAACATTAGCAATTCCTTCTGGGTGTCTATCTTCTTCATTAATTCCTATCCCTATTCCTTTTGAAATATATAAATCATCTAAGGCTTTAGTTTTTGTCATTATTGGAATTCTTTTATGCATCAATGCCTCACTTGCTGTTAAAGAAAAACTTTCTGCAGTACTTGGTATTATAACATAATCTGTCCATCTATAATGTTCTTTTAATTTTTCTTTATCAGAAATCCATCCTGTAAATTCAATATTTGATAAGTAATCTTTATGATTATGTTTTTCTTTGTCTGAAAAATAATCTTTTATTCTTTTTTCAACTTTATTCCTATACTCTTTTACTAAATTTCCTTCTTTATCACCACCAACTAGCTTTATTTTAGCATCTGGATGTTCTTCAAATACTTGAGGAAGTGATTCTATTAACTCATCAATACCTTTTTCTTTTGCAAACCGTCCAACATATAAAATTCTTTTATCTTTTGGTCTTTCTGTATACTCTTCAATTTTTTCTACTCCATTAGGGATAACTTTATGTTTGTTTTTATTTTCATTAGCTTTATATTCATTAATTATCTCGTTTTTATAAACATCATTCATATGTTGTATTGAATCAGAGATGGTCATAATCTTTTCTTGTCTGTATATAGATGATCCCCAGAAAGTTTCTCCAAATTTTGTAGGATCTTCTAAAATACCATTATCTAAATAATATTTTAAACATTTGAAATCATTTTTAAGTTGTTCTTCATCGGAATTTTTAGCATTGTTATAATGTGTAAGAAATTCTTTTTTGACACTTGAATGTACTGTATTTACTATTTTTGTATTTTTCTTATTTTTTACTTTTTCTAAATTTTCAAGTACACCATAGTGAGGAACTCCGTGTACATGAACAAGGTCATAATCATCAATTATCTTCTCAAGACCTCCCTCAACTTCTACTTTTTTATTACCATCAATATCTTTTATTAATTCTGATTTTTCTGGTTTCATCTCTTGATGATTATAATCTGTTAAAAGTGAATGTGATTCAAATTCATCATATTCTTTTAAACCTTTATTCAAATATTTAATTACATTTCCAACTCCACCATTAATTGCATTTTTGTTTGTAATATGTAATACTTTTTTATATCCTTCATCTATTTTAATCACCTACTAAAATTACCTTCATCCCATAATCTTTTATTATAATTATTCAATTCATCTTCTGTTATTTCTTTTTCTAAATTCTTTTCCTCTTTTTTGAAAGGATTTATTCCTGTTATATAAAAAATCAATCCTATAAATACACCAAAGACTAATACAAATTGCCAGATCCATGAAATAAATACATATAAAAATTCTAAGTTAAACATTCCAAATAAATATACCCATGAAAAAAATGAAATAATTAATACAAATATTGGAACATATTCTGATTTTATAAATTCATTTTCAATATTACTTATTGAAATTATTAGTTGTATGAAGAATGTTATTAAAACTGAAAAAACAGCTGCTAATATAATCATATTAAAGACATCAACTCTTGATTGTGAAAAAATAAAATGTGCTGAAATAATCATACTAATCATAGCATTGAATCCTTTTTCATTTTGTGTTCTTGAAAATAACTTGCTTTTTGTTAAAATAGAAAAGCTAATCGTGAAAATTATAACAAATGGAATAATGACTGAAAAAACACCTAAATCACCCATGAAATTCACGATATTTGTTAATGTCATATAATAAATTAGTTTTTGATATTTATAATATTTTCCTATACTTTTTGATGTATTATAAACTAACATTAATTTTTTTATATTATCTCAATCATTTTATAAACTAAAATATCTTAATTAATTGAAAGATTTATAAATGTTAATTATAATCATATTAATGGAAAACATGGTGAAATTATGAAAAAGAATAATAAAAATTTTAAAAAATATAACTTAAAAAGTAAATTAAATTTAGATAAAATTACATTAGATACAAGTATAATTATTGAAAAAGTTATTTCTAAAAAATTAAAAAATGATTCTTTAAAAGTTAGTGAAATTTATGTACATGAAGCAACACTTGCAGAACTTGAACATCTAGCTAATGATAAAAAAACTATTGGATTTATTGGTTTAGAAGAACTTCAAGAACTTAAAGAGATTTCTGAAAATAAAGGGATTGATATTATTTTTGATGGTGATAGACCACATTATAATGATATTGAGAATGCAAAGTCTGGAGCAATTGATTCTTTAATTAGAAACCTTGCTTACAATTCTGGTTCAACTTTACTATCTTGTGATATGGTTCAAACTTTAGTTTCAAAAGGTAAAGGTATTGAATCTTATTATTTTGAAGGAACTAAAAAATCTAAGAAGTTAAGTTTTGAAAAATATTTTGATAAAAAAACAATGAGTGTTCATCTTAGAGAAAATGTTCCTGTTATGGCAAAAAAAGGTCATCCAGGTAATTGGAGTTTTGAGAAAGTTACTAAATCAAATATTAAAAGAGAAAGAATTATGAATATTGCTTCTGAAATTGTTGAAGCTGCTGAGAGTTCTAATGATGGTTTTTTAGAGATTGAAAGAAAGGGTTCTTCAATTGTACAATTGTCAAATTATAGAATTGTTATTACAAGACCTCCTTTTTCAGATCATTGGGAAATTACTATTGTAAGACCTGTAAAAAAACTTAAACTATCTGATTATAAATTATCTGATGATTTAAAATCAAGATTACTTGAAAGTGCTGAAGGAATTATTATTTCCGGTGCTCCTGGTCAAGGAAAAAGTACTTTTGCACAAGCACTTGCTGAACGTTATGATGAAATGGATAAAGTTGTGAAAACTGTTGAAGCACCTAGAGATCTTCAATTATCTGATTCTGTTATTCAATATGCAATGAGTCATGGTTCTCAAGAAGAGATTCATGATATCTTACTTTTATCAAGACCAGATTATACGATTTATGATGAAATGAGAAATTTAGATGATTTTGAATTATTTTCTGATATGAGACTTGCTGGTGTTGGAATGATTGGTGTTGTACATGCAACTAATCCAATTGATTCAATCCATAGATTTATTGGAAAAGTTGAATTAGGAATGATTCCTCAAATTCTTGATACTGTTGTATATATCAAAGGAGGAGAGGTTTATACTGTTTATAGTATTAAAATGGAAGTTAGAGTCCCTACCGGTATGACTGAAAGTGACTTAGCAAGACCTGTTGTATTGATTAGTGATTATGAATCAAAAGAGATTAAATATGAAATTTATTCTTATGGTGAAGAAACAGTTGTTGTTCCGGTTGATGATGTTGAATCTGATTCAGATCCTGTAAAAAAACTTGCTCAAGAAAAGATAAAAGAGCAATTTGAAGAATATTCTTCTAAAGCAGAAATTAAATTTATTTCATCTAATAAAATTAAAGTTAAACTTCCTGAAAAAGTAATTGCTCAAGTAATTGGTAAGGGAGGAAAAAATATTGATAAACTTGAAAAAGAATTAGGTGTAAGTATTGATGTTCAAGAGTTAGATCCTGATAAGGATACTCCTGTTAAATATCAAGCAGAAATTAGAAAAAGTAAATTAAAGTTATATTTACCTAATAAATTCTCTTCAAGAGATGTGATTTTAAAGATTGAAGGTAAAGAGGTAGCAAATGCTAAAGTTGGAAAAGATGGAGTTATTTCATTTAATAGAGGTTCAGAAGAGAGCCCTGGTGAGATATTAACTCATGCTTTAAATGAAGAAAAAGAAGTTGAAATATATCAAAAGTGATCTTAGTTAACCACTTTTTGATTAAAACAATATTATAAAAATATAAAATCCATTTTTTTTATATGGTTGAATATGACGTAGTGACTTTTGGGAGTAATACAGTTGATTATTTTGTATATAGTGATAGTGAATTAATTGAAATAAAAGCACCAAATTTTAATGAGTCATTACTTGCTTATCCTTATGGTTCTAAACAATTAATAAAAGAATTTTCAAAGAGTATTGGTGGTGGTGGAACTAATACTTCAGTTGCTTTTTCTAGGTTAAAATTAAATACTGGATATTGTGGTGTTTTAGGAAAGGACACAAATGCAACAGAAGTTATGAAAAAATTAAGATCTGAAAAAGTTGATTTTGTTGGTGATGTAATTGATGAATCTACTGGATTTTCAATTATTTTAGATAGTTTTGAAAAAGATAGAACTATTTTAACTTATAAAGGAGCAAATAATCACTTAAAATATGAAAATTTAGATCTTTCTAAGTTAAATACAAATTGGTTTTATTTTTCTTCTTTAGTTAATGAATCTTTTGAAACTATGAAAAAATTATTTAATTATTCTAAAGAAAATAATATTAATGTTGCATTTAATCCATCAAGTTATCAGGTAGATAAACTTAAAATGAATGAAATTGAAAATGTTGATTATTTAATATTTAATAAAGAAGAAGCAGAAAGTTTTTTAAATGTTAAAAAGGAAAATATTTCTTCTATTATTGATGAACTTTCTAAGTATGTTCACCCTGTCATTACTCATGGAAAAAACGGTGCTTATACTGTTAATGAAGGAGATGTTTATCATATTGTTCCAAACGAAATAGAGGTTGTTGAATCAACTGGGGCAGGAGATGCTTTTGCATCAGGCTTTATTTTTGGAAGAATTAAAGGTTATAATATTTTAGATTCGTTAAAATTTGGCTTACTTAATTCAGAATCAGTTATTACTTATAAAAGTGCAAAAAAAGGCTTACTTCATTATGATGATATTATGAAGAAGTTTAATGAGATGGATTTTGAGATTAATAAATTAAATTAGTAATTATTTTTGGTGTAATGATGTCAGGTAAAATTAATAATTCATGGAAAAATGTAAAAAAAAAACAAAAAGAAAAAATATTTAATTATTCTGAGGGATATAAAAATTTTCTAAATAATTGTAAGACAGTTAGAGAAACTATTAGTTTTATTGAAACTAAAGCAAAAGAGTCAGGATATGAAAATATAGAAAATAAATATAACTTAAAAAAAGGAGATAAAGTTTTTTTTAAAAAAAATAATGAATCAATCTTTCTTGCAAAAATAATGAAAAATGATCTTAACATAATTGTAAGTCATGTTGATTCTCCAAGACTTGATTTAAAACCAAAACCTTTAGTAGAAAAAGGAGGATTAGCTTTTTTTAAAACACATTATTATGGTGGAATTAAAAAGTACCAATGGGTAAATATTCCTTTAGAATTAAGAGGGGTTGTTATAACAAGTAAAGGTAAAATTAGAATTCGTGAAGAAGTTGATTTTACTATTTCTGATCTTTTAATTCATTTATCTAAAAAACAATTAAAAAAGAAAGCTAAAGAAGTAATTGGAGGAGAAAATCTTAATGTGATTTTAGCGAATATGCCAAATAATGATAGTATGAAAGAAAATGTATTATATCATCTTAATAAAAAATATGGTTTAGTTGAAGAAGATTTAATTACTTCTGATTTAAATTTTGTTCCAAAATTTAAACCTAATGATGTTGGTTTTGATAAGAGTATGATTGGAGGTTATGGTCATGATGATCGAAGTTGTGTTTATAATTCATTGAAAGCTTTTTTAGATACAAATAATTCAATTAGAACTAATATTGCGATGTTTGTTGATAAAGAGGAAGTAGGTTCAGATGGGAATAGTGGTGCTAAATCAAGACAGATTGAATATTTTATTGAATTAATTAAATCAAAATGTAATTGGAAAAAATCAATTAATGAATTATTATTAAATACAAATGCAATATCTGCAGATGTTACTTCAGCATATGATCCCTTCTTTTCAGATTCATATGATCCTTCTAATTCAACATATCTTGGTGATGGGGTAGCAATAAAAAAGTATACTGGTTCACGTGGTAAATCTCGCACAAATGAATCTAATGCAGAGTATTTTTATCGTTTTAGGGAATTATCTAAAAATGAAAAAATTAATTGGCAAACAGGTGAGATAGGTAAAATTGATTTAGGTGGAGGAGGTACTGTTGCAAAATTTCTTGCTAAATTAGGATTAGATATCGTTGATGTAGGTATACCTGTATTAGGAATGCATTCTCCATATGAGATTATTAGTAAATTAGATTTATATGAGTGTTATCGTTTATTTAATAAATTCTATGAAAAATTTTAATCATCTTTTTTTTAATATTAGAAAAATGTAAAGATATAATCTACGTTTTATCTTCTTCGAAAAAAATTATTTTTGTTAAACTAAAGTGTATGTATTCGTATAAGTGCAGTGTGTAGGGCAAAATCATCTAAAAAAAAATAATAGGAGCTTATAAAAACAAAAATAGAAACAAATAAAATAATATGGGAACTAACGTGCTATACGAAGTATAGTACCATCCTAACCAATTTCTATTAAATCTTTGATTTAAAGATTCTAAAAACTTTGTTTTTAGTAATTGATAAAAATTGTGATAAAGATTGTGAGCAAATCATCTAAAGAAAAGAAAAAAATAAATTATTCTATTAGTTTTTTTAAATATGGTTTTAAAAGCTGACTTTTTTAATACTGATGCAATTTCTCTAGCAAAAAAATTATTAGGAAAAATAATTGTACGAGAGATAAATGATAATATAATTAAATGTATGATTGTTGAAACTGAAGCATATGTTGGTCCAAAGGATAAGGCTTGTCATGCTTTTAATAATAAAAGAACTAAACGAACAGAAGTAATGTTTTGGGATTCAGGATTTAGTTATGTATATCTAATTTATGGTATGTATTATTGTTTTAATATAGTTGCATCAGATAAGGAAAAACCAGAGGCAGTTTTAATCAGAGCAGTAGAACCAATTGAAGGAGTTGATTTAATAAAAGAAAATAGAAAAATAAAGTCAAATAAAATAAAAGACTTAACAAATGGTCCTGGAAAACTTTGTCAAGCTCTATCAATTGATAAAACTTTTAATGGTTTTAACTTAACTAAAGGAGATAAATTATATCTTGAAAATGGAGATAAAATTAATGAAACTAAAATTGAATCTTCACCAAGAATAAATATTGATTATGCTGAAGAATATATTGATAAGAAGTGGCGTTTTTTTATAAAAAATAACAATTTTCTATCTAAATAAGTTCAATAATTTATCATTTTATAGAAATTTATTTATAGAATTAAATATTCAACCATACTTGTGTCATAGTTTTGGTGTAAAAAATATGGAATATAAAAAATATTTTTTTGAAAATCTATTAGATAATTCTTCTTTAAATGAAATTATTGGTCAGACAAAAATTAAAAATCAATTGAAATCTGCTCTTTTTACAGAGAGAAATGTTTTATTAGTCGGTCCACCAGGTGTTGGTAAGACAACTTTAGCAAAATCTGTTGCTAGATTACTTCCTGAGATTAAAGCAATGAATTGTGGTTTTAATTGTCTTCCAAAAATCCCTTTATGTCCAATGTGTCTTGATGAAAAATCTGAAAAAGAGGTGTCTGTGCCTGGTGAAGAGAGGTTTGTAAGAATTCAAGGATCTCCTGATTTAACTGTTGAAGATATTTTAGGTGATATCGATCCAGTAAAAGCATTAGAATATGGTCCGACTAGTCTTGAAGCTTTTAAACCAGGTAAAATTTTCAAAGCAAATAACGGAATATTGTTTTTTGATGAAGTTAATAGAGCTCCTGAAAGAGTTCAAAATTCTTTACTTCAAGTTCTTGCTGAAGGAAAAGCAACTTTATCAAATTATGATATTGATTTTCCAGCAAATTTAATATTAATTGCTACTATGAATCCAGAAGATTCATCTACAGAACCACTTTCTGATGTTTTTCTAGATAGATTTGATGTAATTCATGTTGGTTATCCTGAAAGATTTGACGAAGAAAAACTTATCGTTCCTAATAATTCAAATCCAATTCAAGATGTGGATTTTCCAGAAGATGTTTTAGATACTTTAGTTAAATTCATTAGAGAACTTAGAGATGATGTAAACTTAGAAAAAAAACCTAGTGTGAGGGCAAGTATTGGTATGTATGAAAGAATGTCTTCAACAGCATTTCTAAAAAATAAAGAATCTGTAGATCTTAATGATATGAAGGAAAACTTAATTTCAGTTCTTTCTCACAGATTAAGATTAAATCCTAGTAAGAAATATACTGAGGATACTGATGATTATATTCTGAGAAAATTCAAGAATTTCTTACAGAGAAATAAAATCGACCTTCCAAAGGAGTCAGGTGATTCACCCTGAAAAATCCTTAAAAAAGAGAACAAAAAAACAAAATAAAAAAAAGGATAGAGTATTAGGTAAAGATAAAAAGACTTCATTAACAGAAAAAGATTCTGAAAAAAGAGAAAAAGGAGAAATTGTAAATGAAATGATAAATCAAGGTTTTCCTTTTGTACCTGATGTAATGTTTGAAAACATTGTTGATAATTATGAACAAGCAGTTGAAACATACGGAGAGACAATTATTAGATTAGTTTCTGGTTATTCTCCAGGTTATATTGAAAAAAATATAGATATTCCTGAATTTAAAAGAGAACTTAAAAGTAAGTTAGATGAAAAACAAGATGAATTAAAGAAAATTCAAGATGGTAAAAAATTCAAGGAAGAATATATTGATGTTGCAACACGTGTTTTAATTGTTGAAGAACTTTCTAAATTTAAAAATTTATTAAATCGTGACTTTTCAAAAGAAAATAAAAATAATACTGGTAGTGTAACAGGAACTATACCTTATAAGATAAAAAAGAAAAGTGATATTAATGTTAGAAAAACAATTAGAAAAGCGGTTGGTAGAAATAAAAATAAAATCGATGCTAATGACCTTTTAGTTAATGAAAGAAAATCAGATGAAAAACCAAATGTAATATATGCTGTAGATTCTAGTTCAAGTATGAAAGGTTTTAAAATTCATGCTGCAAAAAAAGCTGCTGTTGCTCTTTCATATAAAACAATTAATGATAAAGGTAAAATTTCATTACTTTCTTTTTCAACTCAATCAAATAATCTTACTGGTTTTTTAGAAGATTTTTATTTCTTTGCTAAAAAATTAACTGAAATTAAACCTAATGGTGAAACAAATATTGCAAATGCAATAAATGAATCTATTAGTAAATTTAAAGATAAAAAAAATAAAATATTATTTTTAATAACTGATTTTGAACCAACTAGTGGAGAAGAACCAGTACAAGATGCAATTAAGGCAGCTTCTATATTACGTGATTCAAATGTAAAACTTGTATTAGTTGGTATTGATTTAAGTGATGATGGAAAAGATGTTGCTGAAAGAATTGCAGAAGTTTCTGAAGGAGAATTTATGTTACTAAATACTGATGCTTTGAAAGATTTAGATATTATTTTACTTGAAAAATATTCAGAATTAGTTAAATAAAAAAAAGAAAAAAATTTAATTGAATTTACTCAATTAAAGTTTCAATCTCTTCAATCAAAGAATCAATTTCATCAATTAATTCATCTTCAGTTATTTCACCAAGATTATATTTTTCTTCAATTTCAAAAAACTTAGTCTCTATCTCAATTAATTCTTCTTGGTATGTTTCAAAATTTCCTTGTTCTTGAATTTCTAAAAACTTTGAATCAAGTTCCATAATTTTTTGAATTACTTCATCATCTTCATCAAATTGCTCAGGAACTTCTTGTTGATCTTGAGTTTCTTCTTGGATTTCTTCTTCTATTTGTTCTTCAATTTCATCAATATCGTCTTCAAATTCATCTGGTATTTCATCAACTTCATCTTCTACTTCGTAAGTTTCTTCTTCAATATCTTCTTCTATTTCTTGATCTTCATAAACTGTTTCTTGTTCATTCATACAACCTGAAAGAATAAATATTCCAATTAAAAACACCGCAATTAATGTTATTTTCTTTTTCATCTTAAATTAAACCTCTTATGTTATTTAAACATATAAAAATAAAAAATAAAAAAATAAAATTTTTATTTATCATAAAGATCCTTATGGCATTGGAACTGGTTCTCCGCCTTCATCTTCGATTGGATCTTGCATTGGATCTTCTTCGATTGGATCTTGCATTGGATCTTCTTCGATTGGATCTTGTTCAATTGGGTCTTCTTGTGCAGGTCCTGTTTCAGCACATCCTGCAAGCATTAAAACACCAACTAAAAGTACCATAAAAATACCAATTTTTTTCATATTAAATTCACCTCAAAGTTTTTTTTTTATTATCTTATTTAAAACTTATTAATTTATCCCTTTTTTTAATTAATTCTTTAATTTTAACTTCTTTTTTACTTTATTTTAGTTATTTGGGCTTATTATTTTTTTATATTATTTAGTCAAGTTTTTATTTACTATTCATTAAACATTACTAATTTTTTTATATGTTAAAATTGATTATTTCCCTATATAGTACAATATTTATGTTAAAGAATTTTTCATATTTAGTATACATTTTTGTATAATAATTTATGAAAAAGAAATATTTATATACTAATATTTTTGTAATCTAATGTTAGTGCTTGTTTAATTTGAGGTGAGATGATGAAAAAAGGAAATTTAAATTTATCTATTAATTCTATTGTTGTTTTAATTTTAGCTATTACTATGCTTGGGCTTGGACTTGCTTTTATGAGAAACATTTTTGGAGATGCTATGGAGCAATTTGAAGGAGTTTCTGCAGAAATGGAAACTGAAATGACTGAATCTTTAAGAGATACAAGAGATGATGTTGCTTTAAATGTTAGAGAAACTAGTGCAGAGATGAGATCTACTTCTAGAATTTATTTAGGTATACAAAATGATAGAAGTGATACTTTATATTATCAATATGATATTTTTGAGAGTGGTCAAGATAACCCTTGTGATTATGAATCTGGAGAAACAGGAGATTGTAAAATTGATTTAGATGTTTTTAATGACGGTTCTGTTGAAGGAAATGATGTTGAAGTAATTCCTATTACTTTTGAACCTGACTTTGATGAAGAAAATGAAGATCTTGATAATCAAGGATATACTTTATTTGTATGTGAAGCAGATGATCGAGATGATCTTCCAAGTCAATGTCATCCTAGTGAGGATTTAGATAATTCTCATATTCATGGTATTGTAAACTTTTATGTTACTGTATAATTTGAGGTGAAATAATGAAAAAAGGAAATTTAAATTTATCTATTAATTCTATTGTTGTTTTAATTTTAGCTATTACTATGCTTGGGCTTGGACTTGCTTTTATGAGAAACATTTTTGGAGATGCAACTGAGCAATTTGAAACAGTTAGTGAAGAGATGCAAACAGAAATGGCTGATCAAATGAAAGATGCAAGAGAACCTGTTGATTTAAACATTCATAGGGTAGAATTAGGTGAAAATGAAGAAGAAACGATATATATGGGTGTTAGAAATGATCGAGGTTCACAAAGAGAATTTAGAATTCCTACTTGGGATGATTTAGGAGAAGAAGATGATTTTCAATGTCGAGGAGATAGTGATGTGATTAATATAAATTATCCTGAGGGTGAAAGATGGATTGATGGAGATGAAGTTGATGTTTTACCGGTTAGAATTGAAGGGGTAGGATCTGGTACTTGTAGAGTTAGATTCTTTGCAGAAAAAGGAGATGAAGATGGTACTGAATTTAATCGAATTGGTTCAAGAACAGTTTATATTGAAGTTTCTTAATTTTAGGTGATAATTATGGTTAGTAAGGATGAAAAGATTAAAAGAAGAATGACTGAAGAACAAGAATTTGAAATGATGAAGCTTGTTTTTGATAAGTTTCTTTGGTTAGGTTTTGGTGTAATGGCTTATGGTTTATTTCAAATGATTGAAAGAAGTATTTTAAGACAAGGATTTTATTTTCTACTTGCAGGTGTTGTAATCCTTTTAGTACTTGTAGGAATTATTGTTAGAGAGTATGAAGTAAAATAATAGGTGTTTTTTATGAAAAAAGCTGCATTAGAGATTTCTTTAAATTTTATAGTGACAACTATTTTAGGAATAGTTATTTTTTTTGGTATTGCAGTATTAAATAGAAATGTTTTCGTTGAAACCCTTGAAATGCAAGATCAATTAGATGCTCAAACTGAAAGAGAACTTATGGATGTGTTTCAAGTTTCTTCTGAAGATTTTATAGTACCTTTTAGAACAGAAGAAGGAACTCCTGGTGATTCTGTTTATTTTCCAGTAGGACTTAGAAACGCTTTTAATCATAGTGATTGTAATGAAATGAATATTTCTGTTTCTCCAGGTAATGAAGAGATGGGTGAAAGTATAACTCCTGATATGGATATTGATGGTTGTACTGGTTATGGTTTCCCTGTTGGATATACTAGAGATGAATGGGAAGTAATTTGTTCAGAAGATGTTGATTTTGATACGGGAGAAGATATATATGATTGGATTTTTGCATCTGATAATAAATACGGTCCTTATGAAATTTCACAAGGAAATGTAGATACATTCCCTATTGTTTTTACTATCCCTGATGAAAATATTCCTGATGGAATTTATTTTTTTACTCTTTCTGTGGAGAATAATCATGATCATTGTTATGTTGATGTTTATAATGATGTAACTGTATACATTCTAATTGATTAAAATGAAAAATAAAAAATCTATGTCTACAACAGTTACGACTCTATCAATAATTATAATATCAATTACTGTATTTTTAGTCGCTCTTCCGGCATATAGATTAACAGTTGGTTCTATGAGAGATTTACAAGAAATAGTCTCTCCTGATGATGATGACTTACATAGATTAGGAAGATCAAGTGCAAGATTTTCAACGACAAGGTCAAATATTAATGTTGATAGACAAGTTCCATATCTTTTTCCTTTAGTTATTAATAATATTTTTACTAGTTCTCATTCTGATGATAATCAAACATATTTCTATCTTGAAGCACAATGTTATAATTCTTCTAATATGGAAAAGAAATGTACTGACTTTAGCGAACACGATGATGAAGGAATTTTTGGAACTGAAGAAGGTGATGATAAAGGAATTTTTGGTCCTTTTTTAATAGGTACTGGTGATTATGATATTGTTGATATTACTTTTTCAATAGATTCTGATTATAAGGAAGGAGAATATTATATCCATGTCATTTCTTATTACAGTCAAGAGTATCATTCTTTTCCAGATAATGATGATTGGAGTGAGTATGATGATTTGTCATTTTTAATTGAGTTATCATAAATTATTTAAATTTGTTTTAAGATTAATAATTATGATGTCTTATTTAACTTCTTTAAATATATCTATTTATTTTTCAACATTTATAGGTATTTTTTTGTTCTTTCTTTCATTTAAATTAATTGGTAAAAATTATCTATTTTTTACTACTTTATTTTTATCTTTTTTTTCTTATCTAATTTATATTGTATTTTATAATACTTCTATTCAATTTTTTTCTGGAAGTTATTTTTTTATGTTAATATCTCTTTCTCTATTTTATTCTTTAATATTTATCTTCATTAGTTGGTTTTCATTTTATCTTGATACATCAATAAAAAATTTATTTTCTGTTGCAATGTGTTTTTTTGGAGTTAGGTTTTTTCAAAATTCTATTTATCTTGCTTCACAAAGATCAATAATTGTTTCAAGTATTGAAGTCTTAGAATTAAGGCTTGGAAAAGATTTGTTGGGTGGTAATATTAGTAATTTAATTTCTTTAGAGGGTATTAATTTATCCAATATTATTTATCCATTTTTTTCTATTTTTGAAAACATAACTGAGTTTTTTCTATTTTTTTGTTTTTTATTATTCATATTTATTTTAATGTATCGTATTTCTTATTTAAAAGATAAAAATACTTTTTTAAAATATTCATTAATAACTTTTTTATCTGCAGGTTTTTTCTTTTTATATAATTATTTAATAGCAATTAATTTTATAGTATTTTTGTTTATATTATCTATCCCTTTAATATTAATACTCTTAAACTTTTTTTATTCAAAAAAGAGTTTGACTATTTTTAAAGATTTTTTTGGTGACTTAAATGACAGATGACTTTGAAAGATTAAAAGATGAAATTGAAGAAGAACTTGAAGATTTTAATTTAGATGAAGATTTTAGTTCTTATTCAAAGAAAGAACTTAAAGATTTAATTTCAAAACTTTATGATGAGCTAAAAAGAAAAGATAAACTTTTATTAGACTTAAAAGAAAAAATTTCTGTTCTTACTGATATGGTTATGAAAAGAAGTGATAGAATGATTGATTTACAAGATAAAGTTAAAGATCTTAATAAAAAAATTTCTGATTTAAGAGAGGTTGATAAAAATGAAAAATAAAATTAAAAAAGATATTATTTCAGTTCTTGATAGTTCTTATAAAGCTATTAAAGATGATCAGTTTCATAAATTAAAACCTATTAGTGAAAGAGTAATTCATAATATTAGTATTTACCAAGACCGTGATTCTGTCACAATCTCTACTTTAATTTATTCTCTTTATAAAATAATGCCTAAAAGTCCTGGATTAAAACCTTTTATCCTAAAATCTTTAAGAGATCTTAAAAGAAGTCTTATTAAGAATAATTTTTCTAGATACAATAAAATAAATAATTCTTTGTTTGATGAAATTAAAGATAGAAATTTTAGCATTAAGGAGTATGTTAAAACAGTTTTTGAACAAGCTAGTTTAAAGAAAGGTGCTCATGCTGTTTATCACGGATTATCTATTGCAAAAGTAGCTAAAACTTTTGGTATTAGTAGATGGGAACTTCAAAACTATTTAGGTAAAGCTAATTTGATTGATGATTATATAAAAGAGTATGATTATGAAAAAAGGTTAGAATTACTCTATAAAACTTTTAAGGAAGATAATGACCATTGTACTTTAATTCTTGATGCTGGTCCTGTTATTAACTTTGCTCTTAATAATCTTTTATGGGTATATGAAAAATTTAAGAAAGATTTCGATGTTAGGTTTTTAATTCCAAAAAATGTATTTGATGAAGTTATTAAAAAACCACTAAAAACTAGAAAATATAAATTTGAAGCTCTTGAAGTAAGTCGTTTAATTTCTAAAGGAGTTTTTGATATTGTTGAAGAAAAACCACTAGAAAATACAGTTAATGACATTGAAAAATTAGCAAATAATTCTTTTAAAGCTAGAGGTAGAAGTATAAATTTAATTCATGGTGGAGAACTTGAAGTTTATGCTTATGGTCTTCAATTATTATCTGATATTATGGTTATTGATGAAGCAACAGCTAGATATCTTATTGAATCTCCTGAAAGAGTTAGAAAAAGATTTGAAAGAAAGTTACACACATCAGTTAATATTGATGAAAATAATCTTAAAAAACTAACCAACAAGTTATCTCATCTTAATGTTGTTAGATCTGTTGATTTAGCCGTATTTGCATATGATTTAGGATATTTTTCTGAACTTGAAAGTGAAAAAATAAAAGGAATTATTGGGAGAGATAATTTAAAAGCAGAAATATTAGATTCATTACTATGGGCATTAAAATTAAGTGGCTGTGCTATTAGTGAACAAGAAATTTATAATATTATTGAGCTTGAAAGAAAGAAATTTAAAAATAAATAAAGAAAATAAAAATAAAGAATATAGAAGTTTTATTCTTTTTTCTTTATTAAAACGATATCCATTGTTGAAACTCTAACATTTTTTCCATCATCATTTTCAAATTCTTCAGAATCTACTTTAATGTTATCAATTTCAACTTTATTTTCAAGAAATCTTTTTTTAGCAACTTCTACAATATCAACTGCTCTAGAGATATATCTTCCTCTTGCTTTTACAATAACTTCTTCTGCTTCTTTTGTAGTAAATTGCATAACAATACCTGTTACATAATTCATAAAAGGTTTTCCACCGACATATATAATATTGTCTTTACCATCTTTTTCCATTTTATCACCTGTTCAATTATTTAATTGCAGTACTACTCTTCTCATAACCTTTTTTTATTAATCTGGTAACATAACCAGCAATCATATTTCTAATTTTCTTTGATTGTACTTCTGCTACTTCATCAATTACATTTTTATTATTTTCAAAATCTTCATTGAATCTATCTCTATAGTCTTCAAGAATTTCATGTGTTACCCTTTTAATTGCTCTTGTTTTAATTCTTCCCATAATTTATCCCTACTTAAATTTAAATCTCAGTAATTGTAAAAGAAACAATTATATAAATATTTTCATTAAAGGCTCAAATTACTGTTTTAAAGCTTTTTATACTCTAATTTTTTAAAACTCTTCTATCTTTTAGATATTAGCTTTATAATCAGTTTTTTTAAATATAAAATCATAAACTTTATATATAAGTGTTGTCTTATATATATAAATTTAACGAAAATATGTTTTATGTTGATAATTTATTTATATTTATTTTTTACTATATTTTATTATAATTAATTGTTTGGGGGTTATTATAAAATGGCAAAGGAAAAAAAATGTCCTAATTGTGGTTCTGAAGATGTTGAAATTAATCGTAAATCCGGTGAAGTTATTTGTCGTTCTTGTGGTCTTGTAATTGAAGATAATATGGTTGACCATTCTCAGGAATGGCGTAATTTTGAGGAAGAAAGAGAAAGTCGTAGGAGAACTGGAGCACCTATTACACATGGAAATCCTATTGATAGAACTGTTATAAGTACTAGTTATAAAGATTTATCTTCTGGAAAGAGACGTATGTTTAGACATTTGAAAAAATGGCAAAAACGTATGGCTACTGCAACTGAAAGGAATTTAACTCAAGCTTCTATTGAGTTAACAAGAATTGCTTCTCAGTTAAATGTTCCAGAAAGAATTATTGAAGATGCTAAAAG
>CAZXZL010000002.1:0-31816 GCA_964645415.1 uncultured Methanosarcinales archaeon
GAATAATATAGAAACTACCGTGCTATACGAAGTATAGTACCATCCTTGCCAGCTTACTAAACTAAAGTTTAGAACTGTTAAATTAGAAATTTAAAAGTGTGATAAAAGCTGTGCTAAAGAGAAAATCTACGTTTAATCTTCTTCGAAGTTAGTCCATCAAAATCATCTAAATAAAAAAAGTTTATAAAAAACAAAAAAAAATGAATAGAATATTATGGGAACCACTGTGCCATATGAAATATGGTACCATCCTTATCAAATTACTAAACTAAAGTTTAGAACTTGTTAAATTACAAATTTAAAAGTGTGATAAAATTTGAGATAAAAAGAAATAAAAAAAATAAAATGTAAAAAATCTAACTAATTATTACTTTTCTTCTAATTCAAAGTCGTTAAACTCAATAATATCATAACTTTTAGTTCGACATTTGATAGTTTCTCCGTTATCTTCGAGAACCATCATCCACTCTTTATCAAGTTTATGTTCGACAATTTGTCCTTTTTCGTAAGCCATATTTTCACCTCCTCCATAGTTTAATTAGAATATAATTAAAAAAATAGGTTCTTATATAAAGCTTTTTATTAAATAATTTTAACTTATGAACTATCTTCAAAAAAATAACTTAATATAAAATGTGTTGGAGGGTATATAAGTACTAATAACCCAAAACATAATAAAAGTAAATAAAATAAAGGATGAAACATACTCTGTGGTTCTACAATCCCGTATATCCAATTAATATTTTTCTCAGGAGAGAGAATATATGTAACTATTAAAAGTAATACTCCTAAAAAAGACTGATATTTTAAAGCATTTTTATTATAACCTAAAGAATTAATCAAATAAATTACAAAAAAAGGAATGATTATATGAAATAAAGATAAAGACCTAACATAAATAGGTATATTTGAAAGAAACATGTAATCTAAGGATTGAAAATTAAATCCAAAAAGCAATCTAAAAATAAACATTAAACTCCAACCAAGGTAAAATAAAAGTGATGTTAAACCCATCATACTTATAATAAGATTATTTTCAGTTAAAATACCAATTAATAATAATATAAGAGCAAAATGAGAAAACCAAAGAAGGTTACTTATTCCATAATAAATAATATTAAAATAAATAATAGTAAGAAAAAACAAACAATAAAATAACTTAAAAACTAAAGGAATATTATTTCTTGTTTTAATATAATCTAAAAGATTCTTAAAAAAATCCATGATTATTAAAAATTAGAAAAAAATAATTATAAAATTTGTTAAAATAAAATTAGAAAAGTTGTCTTCAGATATAAAAAAATAAAAAAAAGAGAAAAATTGAAGTTATGCTTTTTTAAATTGAGCAATAACATCAATTAAATCAACATGACCTAAAAACATTGTCCTACAACAATATCTTTCAATATCAAGGTCATCTAAAACTTCTTTTCTATCTTCACCATCTTCTTCGACCCTCTTTGCATACTCCTTCCAAAGATGTCCAATCGGTTTACCACACGAATAACATCTAACTGGTATCATCATTTTAACATCACCTTATCTGTAGGACTTTTGTCTTTTTGCTCTTGCTTTTCCAGATCTGTGAGGTTTTCTTGGTTCTCTTCTTCTCACATCTGCTACTAACAAGTGTCTGTCATATTCTTCATAAGCATTTTCAAGTTTTTCATCATCAAAGAACTCAACATAAGATTTTGCAATAGCTAATCTTGCAGCTTCAGCACCAGAGATTTGACCTCCACCTTCAAGATTAACTTCAATGTCTAATTCTTCAACTTTATCTCCCATCACTTCTTTAGCAATTATCTTTGGTTCTTCAATCATCAAAATACAATTTTTATTTGGATAATTTTTATGACTAAAACCATTAATCATTATTTTTCCACTACCTTTCTTCAAAGTAGCTCTTGCTTTAGCACTTTTCCTTTTACCTGATGTATGAATATGTTTCATAAATATCACCTTTTTCTATTTTTTGGACTGTAACCTAAATGTTCACAAACTTGTTGAACAGTAACAAAGTCAGGAATTTTAATATCTTTCTTTGATTTAATTCCATAATCTTTTGCTTCTTTATTTTTAAATTCTTCAGGAACACCAACATAACATTTTACTTTTCTAAAAGCTTCTCTTCCAGAAGATTTTCTCTTACCAATCATTCCCCTAATTACTCTTCTTAAAAATCGGTCTGGAATTTTAGGAATAGTAACTCCATGTTTGTTTCTTGGTTTCATCTCATCTAGAGTTTTATATCTCTCAAAGATACCTTCTTTTTTTCCTGTAATAATAACTTCTTCTGAATTTAAGATTACAACTTTTTCCCCTTCTCTTGCTTTACTTGCTGCAAAACTGGCAAGTCTTCCCATAATAAGTCCTTTACCGTTAATAATTATCATAAATATCACCTAAATTAATACTTTAATTCCTTCATCAAGTTTCTTTTTTGACATATAATCTGTAAGTTCAACAGCTTTTCCTTTTTCTTGAATTTTTTTCATTGCTTTTTTAGAAAAATTCCAAGCAATAACTTTTACTTTATGTTCAAGAAAACCAACTGAAAGAACTTTACCAGGAACAATTATAACATCGTTTTTTTCAGTATAACGATTAATTTTACCTATATTAACTTCAACCTTTCTTCTTTTTGGTCTTTTCAGTTCTTCAGCAACTTTATCAAAAAGAGGAATATCCTCTTCACTTGCTCTTTCTTTCAATCCATTAATTGTATCAATTAGTTTTTGATTAGTCTTTTTCATCTTAACTACCCTCCTACTTTCGCAAAAGCTCGCAGGATGTGGAGGAAGGGATTTGAACCCTCGAAGGCACTAAACCACACGGACCTCATCCGTGCCCGTTTGACCTAGCTCCGGCACCTCCACATAAAAAATTACTTGGTTTTTAACCAAGATTCAAAATCATCTAGTTTTTTTCCAATAATATCACTAGCTTCAACAAATAATCTTTCTGGATCTAAAGATCCCCAAGATTCAATTGTTAAACAAAATCTATCATCTAAAACTTCAGCATCAATTTCTTTAATATCTTCAGCAAATTCACAGCCTTCAAAAGATTCAACAATCTCATTTTTTACATCAGATTTTTTTAAATCAATATTATCACTTAGATGTTTTTCAATTGCATTGATTTTATCTTCATCATTTACTTTCTTAACTCCATTAATTTTAACAAGATTATAATAATGTACATGACCAGGTGACCACTTCATATGTTCTTTTCCTCTTCCTAATTCAGCAGTTCCTTCAATTTGAATTTCTTGGCCTTCTAATAATTTGATAATTGGAGTTTTAGGATAAATTGGTTTAATAGATGGGTCTTTAAACGATATGTCTTCAGCATATACCATATCAGGACCTTTTCCTTTAACGGAAAATTGCACTTGACAACTAGCACAGCCTACTCCACCACAAGAACATTCTTCTTTAATTTGATAAGTTTTTAAGTCAGTGTTTAAAGCAAGAAGCCCTAACCTATGAGCAACCATCTCATCATATAATCCAGAACTATTCATAAAGATATCAACATCTTCAATAGTAAGAGTTGGAACTTCTGTTTTTATGATTCTTCTAAGTTCATTTAAATATTCAATAGAAATTCCTTCTAAATAAATCTTTAAAATGTTATCTTTTGGTTTTTCAACTTTATTTATTTGCATAATAAATCACCTTCAAACCCTTCTTCCTCTTTTTCCACCTTTTTTTGTACAACCATCGTGAGGAACAGGAGTTACATCTTCAATTAAACCAATTCTTAATCCACTTCTAGCAAGAGTTCTAATTGTAGCTTGTGCACCAGGACCAGGATTCTTTGGATGATTATGTCCACCAGGTGCTCTAATTTTCATATGAACTCCATTAATTCCTTTTTCTTTAATTATCTCTGCAACTTGTTTTGCTGCTTTCATTGCAGCATTTGGTGAAGATTCTAAACGATCAGTTTTTACAACTTGACCACCAGAAACAGTAGCTAAAGTTTCAGCACCACTTACATCAGTTACATGAATAATTGTATTATTATATGAAGAAAAAACATGCACAACAGCCCAACGAAAATTATTCTTTTTACTCATCTTTTTTCACCTTCTTATCTTCTTTTGATTTTTTAGTTTTTGATTTTTTAGAATTATCATCATTACTTTTATTGGATTTTTTACCTTCCATCTCTTCTTTAATCTCTTTTCTAACTAATTCTCTTTCAGGATGTTCTTCATCAGAATAAGGAGAACTTTCAACAAAAGTAATTGATTTCTCAACAGACTTTGGAACTAAGTAAGACGGTGAAGAAATTACTTTACCATCAACTAAAACATGTCTATGTGTAATCATTTGTCTAGCTTGCTCTTCAGTTCTTGCTAAACTTTTTTTAACAAGAATTGTTTGCAATCTTCTTTCTAAAACATCTTTAACATTAATTCCGAGAACATCATCTAAACTAGAATCTTTAGGTAAAAGACCTAACTTAACACATTTATTTAATAGATCTTTTTTTTCTTTTTCTGCAATCTTACCTTCTTCAGCATTGATTTCCTTTGCTTTTGAAGATAAATCTCTTGCAAAAGATTTCATTTTCCATACTTCTTTCCTATTTTTCAATCCATATTTTTGAATTAATGACTTCTCTGAATCAATCCTTTCTTTTTTCCAAGGATGATCTGGAGTAGAATATCTTTTTCTTTGTTTTTTTGGATTACCCATTATTATGCACCTCTATTACGAGATTTATTGATTTTTAACGAAACAGACTTATCTCTAAAGTTTGATTTTGTTCTTTGACCTCTTACAGGAAGACCTCTAGATAATCTTTGACCACGATAGCTAACGATTTTAGATAATCTTTTAATATCGAAATCATATTTAAGTTTAATATCTTTTCCTACAAGATGTTTATCTTTTCCATCAACTAAATCTTTCCTACGGTTATATAACCACTCAGGAACATCAAATTTCGATGGGTTTTTAAGTAGATCTTGAATTTCAGCGAGTTTATCTTCTGATAATTCCCCAATCTTTTTTTTCTTATCTAAATCAAGAACTTTACAAATAGCATTGGAAAACATCCAATCTACTCCTTTAATACTAGTCAATCCTGAATAAGTTTCATTGTGACCTTCTATATCACTATTACCTAACCTTACAATTTCCTTAAAATCGTCATTTGCCATATTAACACCTATCTAACAATTAATCATAAATTTTAATTTAGAGTATAATTAGTCAAAACCGGAAAAACTCCGATAGTTTATAAATATTTCCAACATCCAACATCAAACAAGAATAATAAAACCAGGTCATTTAAATATTTACCCCAAAATGAAAGAAATAAGTTAACTAAAATAAAATTTGATAAAAAAAACAAATATAAAAGTATAAAAAATTTAAATAAATAATAATATAAGTTAAATTATAAAAGTAATAATTAAACATATTTTAATAATATAAACATATTAATAGTATTAATTAATAGTATGAATAATACAAAATATTTTTAATATTAACATTATTTTAAAATAAAATACAGGTGGCCACTATGCAATGTAATATTTGTGGGAAAAAAATAACTTCAGGATATAAAGTTAGTTTAGAAGGTAGTGAAGTATTAGCATGTAATAACTGTTCAAAACATGGAAAAAGGATTAGAAAAGTTTATGAGAGCCAAAAAGAACTAAAAAAAGAAAGAAAAGAAGAAAGTTCAATGAATAAAAATCAAAATACTAAAAAGAAAACTAAAGAAGAATTAGGTTTTAAAGAAAATTTTGACAAGTTAATAAAACAAGAGAGAGAAAAAAGAGATATGAAACAACAAGAATTCGCAAAGATGCTTGGTATTAAATCATCATTATTACATCAATTAGAGTCTGGAAAAGAGACTAATATTAAAATAGCAAAAAAAATACAAAACAAATTAGGTATAACTATTCTTGAAAGAGTTAAAGTGGGAGATCATAACCAATATAAAGCAAAAAGTAGAGCGAGAACAATTGGAGATTTAATAAAAGAAAAAATGAATGAAAAATAGGTGAAATTATGTCTAATTCAAAATCAGAATTTTATAAAATAGCAAAAAAATGGCAAGAAAGATGGGAAAAAGAAGAAGTATTCCATACTAAAAAAGATAAAAGAAATAAAATGTATTGCCTTGAAATGTTCCCATATCCTTCTGGAAAAATGCACATGGGTCATGTTAGAAATTATTCAATAGTAGATGCTTATGCACGATTTAAAAGAATGAATGGATATAATGTATTATACCCTGCAGGATATGATTCATTTGGTTTACCTGCAGAAAATGCTGCAATTAAAAGAAATATTAATCCAAAAGAATGGACTGAAAAAAATATAGAAAGTATAAAATCACAACAAAAAGAGATGGGGTTTTCATATGATTGGAGTCGAGAAATAGCAACACATAGAGAAGAGTATTATAAATGGAACCAATGGTTTTTTACAAAGTTATATGAAAAAGGATTAGCTTATCAAAAGAAAGGAATGGTTAATTGGTGTCCTAAGTGTTCAACAGTCTTAGCTAATGAACAAGTAATTGATGGTTTATGTTGGAGATGTGACAGTGAAGTCGAAATGAAAGCATTAAAACAATGGTATTTGAAAATTACAGAATATGCTGATGAATTACTTGAAGAATTAGATAATATGGATGATTGGCCAAATGCAGTTAAAATCATGCAAAAAAATTGGATTGGCAAATCAGAAGGAACAAATATTAAATTTGATGTTGTTGGAAAAGATTTAGAACTTGAAACTTTTACAACGAGAATAGATACTGCTTTTGGGATAACTTATTTAGTAATATCACCTGAAAATCCATTAGTTAATGAATTAATTAAAGATTCTGAAAATAAAAAAGAAATTAACGAATTTATAAGAGAATGTGTTAACACTAATATTGATGAGAGAACAAGTGAAGACTCAGAGAAGAAAGGAGTATTCACAGGAAGTTATGCTAAAAATCCTTTAACTGATGAAAAAATACCTATTTGGATAGGTAATTATGTACTTCAAGAATATGGTACAGGAGTAGTTATGGCAGTTCCAGCTCATGATCAAAGAGATTATATGTTTGCAAAAAAATACAATTTACCAATTAAGTTAGTAATTAAACCTGAAGATTATGATTTAACTGAAGAAAAGTTATCAAGAGCATATACACAAGATGGTGTTTTAGTTAATTCAGGTAAATTCAATGGAATGAAAAATAGACAAGCAATAAAAGATATACAAAAATATTTAGAAAAAAATGATTGGGGAGAAAAAACATCTTCTTACAAATTAAGAGATTGGCTTATTTCAAGACAAAGATACTGGGGAACACCAATCCCAATTATATTTTGTGATGATTGTGGAACAATTCCTGTAAGTAAAGAGAATTTACCAGTAAAACTACCAAAAGATGTAGAATTTACTGGAAAAGGTAATCCAATAAAAACTTCAGAGAAGTTTAAAAAAGTAAAATGTCCTAAATGTAATAAAGATGCAAAAAGAGAAACAGATACAATGGATACTTTCTTTGATTCTTCATGGTATTTTTTGAGATACACTGACCCACACAATGAAAAAGAAATGTTCAATGAAGATAAAGCAAAGTATTGGAGTCCAGTAGATAATTATGTAGGAGGCATAGAACATGCAATTCTACATTTATTATATTCTAGATTTTTTACTAAAGCTATGAGAGATATCGGATTAATTGACTTTGATGAACCTTTTAAAAAATTATTAACACAAGGAATGGTATTAAAAGAAGGTTCAAAAATGTCTAAATCTAAAGGCAATGTTGTTGATCCTGAAGAGATTAATAAAAAATATGGTCCAGACACATCTAGAACTTTTATTTTATTTGCATCATCACCTGAAAAAGAACTAGATTGGAGAGATAAAGGATTTAAAAGTATTTATCAATTTTTGAAAAGAATTAATGATAGAATAAAAACGATAATAAATAAAAATCAAAAAGAAAAAAGTGAAAACAATATTAAAGATAAATACATGAAAAGTAAAATAGAGTCTACATTAAAAGAGATTAATTCCTTATATGAGGATATGAGATATAATAGAGTAGTAACAAGACTGATGGAAATGTTTGATGATATTTCAAATTATATGAATAAAGATTACAATGAAGAAATAATGAATAGAGCAATTGAAGTATTCATTAAATCTTTATCACCTATTGCACCACATTTATGTGAAGAGCTTTGGGAAGAATTAGGAAAAGATTCTTTTATCTCAAAAGAGAAGTGGCCTAAAGTTAGAGAAGAGAATATCAACAAAAAATATGAATTCTTAAATTCACTTATTGAAAGAGTAAGTGAAGATATTAGGTCAATTAATGAAATTGTTGATTTTAAACCAAAAGTAGCAAAGATTATTTTGAGTGAAGATTGGAAGTATCAATTATTAGAAGTAATTAATGAAGAGAATAGTGAAGATTTCAATGAAATTAAATCAAAAGTGATGAAAACAAAATTAAGAAAGAAGGGGAAAAAAGCAATTAACTTAATAAATAAAATAATCACAGATAGAGAACTAAAAGGAAATAACTTTAAAAAAGAAGAAGAAATTAAGTTATATAAAGAGAATTTAAGTGAGATTCAACAAAAGACAAATCTTAACATAGAAATAAAAGTTATTGAAAAAGTAGAAACTAAAGAAGAAAAGAAAAAAAGAGTAAAAGCTAGACCAGCAAAACCAGCAATTATTTTAGAGTGATTTTTTTATTTTTTTTTAATAATTTATACTCATAAAAAGTAATAAATATATTTGATTCTTTTTTTTACTATTTATGGGAGATAAATATTGTATAGTATCTAACTTTTATGGACATTATGAATATTCAAAAATAATAAAGATGATTTCTGAAGAGGAGAATGTTGATGCAATTATTCTTAACGGAAATTTAATGAATCCATTCTCAAAAGTAAACGATTTAAGAAGGAACATTGGATCTTTTTTAAATTCAAAGAAAAAAGTTTACATTCTTCCAGGTAGAACAGAAATAAATAATAATTTCAATCTAATTCTAGATGAATTCAAAAGATATGATAATATAATTAATGGATTAAAAAAAAGATATATCAATTCCAATGAAAGTCAAATCTTTTTTTTAAATTCACCAGAAAAAATTTACAATACTGAGTTTAACACAATTAAAGACGAACTTAATGAAAAAAATCTTGAAAGTATAATAAAAAAAGAATTAAAAGATCCTGAAAATACAGTTTTTGTAAGTACTTATCCAAGAAAGTTCAAAAGTAAAATTGCTTTTGATTATCATTTAATGGGAGAAGCAAATTGTGATTTAATTATTGACGGGATATCTATAAAAAAAGGATCGTATCTAAATAAAGAGATTAGTGAATCATTAAAAGAAAAAGATTATCCTATCCAAATAAAAAAGAAAAATTATGGATCAAAAAAACTTTCTAATATTTATGATAATTTTAATATTACCAAAGGAATATCATCTTTTTTTTCAAAAGGAAATAAAAAAGCAATAAATGATAGTGAAAATACAATATTATTTGAATCCACTTTTAGTAAAGAAATATATTATAACCCTGGAATTGGTGCTAAAGGGGAATTTGGTATAATTGAAATAGAAAACGGAAAAATGAAATATGAACAATATAATTTTCTAAAAGTTTAAGATAGTTTTTTAGCAAACACTAAAAAACCAGAGTGTATTACTTGACTTGATTTAGGCCTCGTAACATTTCCTGAAATTTTCCAAGACCTCTCAATTGTTTCAGTGACATCAACTAATTCAAAAAAATCATCTAAGTTATTTACAAATTTTTGAACTTGACTAATATTTGGAGAATAAGAAACAAGATATCTATTATATTTTAAAGATTTATAAGCATGTTCTATAAATTTCCAAGGTGTTCTAACATCAAGAGTTATTAAATCTAAATTATTTTTAGATATCCCTTTATAAACATCTTTTTTAAAAAAATCAACATTATCAATATTCAATAAGTCACAATTTTTCTTTGCAATTTTTATATGATCTTCTCTTTTATCATAACCATAAACATACTTTACAAAATTAGCAAGCATTATTGTTAAAGCACCACTACCAACACCACAGTCTGCTACAATAGAATCAGAAGTTACTCCAGTAAGTGTAAGAATATTTCCAATATCTTTTCTTGAAATTATCTGAGGACCTCGATGAATTTTTTTATAAACATCATTAAAATTAGGGATAGAAATAAAATATTTTTTACCTTTATTTGTCTTAATAAAAGTATTTTTCTTTTTTAGGTCACTAGATTTAATTGTTCCATGATGAGTATGAAAATCTGAACTAATATCAGTAATTAAGAAATCTTTATTTCCAGAAAGTAACCTATAAGAAGAAAACATTGTAAAGAAAGAAAAAAAGAAAATTAAGCTTCATTATCTTTCTTATTTTTAAGCATTTTCAAATGCTCTTCTGCGGGAGTAAATTCATTCCAAGCAATCTCATATAATTGAGCTAGAGATTGTGAGAAGAAAGGAGTATTTACCCAAATTCCAACATCATAAGAAGGATGAACTTCTTTGTCATCTAAAACCATAAATATAATTTCTTGTTTATCAACTAAAATAAAACGACCTCTAATATCTTCAACATGTTTAATTTCAACAAGATCATTTAAATCATCAAGTACTTTTTCAACTCTTTCATCTAATTTTGCAGCAAATTTAATATCTACTCCTCTACCAACTAATTTTTCAATGGTCGGTCTAAGACTGTCTACGATTCGAATTAAGTCGTCTTCAGTGGCCATAATATAAACACTATCTTCAGCACCTCTAACAGTTAATTCAATATGATTATATAAATTATGTCTACCTCTAATTCCACCAGATAATTCACTTGGATCAACTAATTCAACACCTTGTGAGTGTAATTGATTTAATTCATCAATAACATCACCTTCTTTTAAATCTTCAAGTCTATCCATCTTAGACTTTGCACTTTTCTTGATGTCTTTTTTAACTCTTTCAACAACTTCATTAGGAGGTACAGCAATATATTTAATAGGTTTTCCTAATTTATTAATTACAAAACCTTTTTTTTCTAAAGATTCAAGAACATCATAAGATCTTGAACGTGGAACATCAGAAATATCGCTTAACTCACCAGCTGTTGAAACTCCTCTTGATAAGAGTGCTGTCCATATTTTAACTTCATATAGATTTAAATCAAAATGCCGCCTTAATTTACTTAGGAATTCTTCTTTGACTATCATATTAAATACCCCTTTAATCTAATTAATAAACAAATATCTTAATTTATAAATGTTACTATCTTATTTATATTTACATTCATTATATAGTAATTAAAAAAAGTAAAGCAACTATATAAATATTACTTTGAATTCATTTGAAATAAGAGTGACATCAGTTTTTATTTGAAAAGTAATTAAAGTTTAATTTAAAAATTAATGGAAATATATAAAAGTAGATTTTAGTTATAGTATTACATGGAAATTGTTGAAGAAGATAAAAATAAAGAAAAAATCTTATTAAGAATTAATAAAAAAGAAGATTTATTTTATTTAAAAGAGATTATTAGAGAAGAGGATTTAGTTGAAGGAATCGCATTTAGGAAAATAAAGTTAGATAGTGGAAAAAATATAGTAAAAAAAGGTAGAGTTAAATTAAAAGTGGACCATACCTCATTAGAAAATGAAAGGTTAAGAATAATTGGTGAGATAACTGAAGGTCCAGAAGAGTTTCCAAGAGCACATCAAGCAATAAATATTTCTAATAATGATGAAATTTGTTTATATAAAAAATTAAATGCATATGAAAAAAAATTACTTAAAGATTCAGTTGAAAAATCAAAAACTAATATTTTAACAATTTGTTTTGATAGAGAAAAAGCAATCTATTATAAATTAAAGAATAGAAACTATAGTAAAATTCATGAAAAAAGTTTAGGTACACAAGGAAAAGGATATAATAATAAAGGGATATCTGATAATAAATTATTTGAAAAGATAAATGAACCAATAAAAACTACTGGATCACTTAATTATAAAAACTTTGAAGGAATAATATATGCATCAAACTCATTTTGGAAAGAACCTTGGAAAAAAAATACCGATAAGGAAATTAGAAAAAAAAGCACATATATTATAACCTCTTCTGTTGAAAGTTCAATAAATGAAGTTTTAAAAAGATCAGAAATAAAAACTGTTTTTAAAGATATAGAAATTCAAAAGAATCACGAGATTCTACAAGAAGTTTTAAAGAGAATCTCAAAAGATAAAAAAATTGCATATGGTGAAAAAGAAGTTAAGAAAAATATTGATATGGGTGCAGTTGATAAATTAATAGTAAGTTCTTTTTATATGAAAAAAAAGCGTGAAAATGAATCAATTAATGATTTAATTAATTTATTTGAAAAAGTTGATAAGATGGATGGTGAGTTTATCATAATGGATTCAAATTATGAAACAGGTAAAACCATTGATAGTTTTACGGGAATTGTCGCTTTAACAAGATTTGATATTAATTAAAAAAATATTAAAGATTTAAAAACCACATAAAATAAATAAAGAAGGTATAAAATGGTAAAAATATATCTTGAAAGAGAAAATAAAACAAAAGAAATTGAATTTGAAGGAAAGTTAAAAAAACTCCTAAAAAAATTAAAAATTAAAAGAGAAGAAGTAATAATAATAAGAAACAATAAAGTAATTACTGATAATACAAAAATTAAACAAGAAGATAAATTAGAGTTTCTTTCAGTTTTATCAGGAGGATAAATTAATTAAATGATTTTTAGAAACTAATAACTTTGTTTCTGGAATATTATCAGGATTTACAACAATATAATCTAGTTTTAGGTTAAGTATTTTTTCAACAGATTTTTTATTATTTAATTTCTTACCAAGTAAGCCAACCTTAACGTTTTGATCAATATCTTTTATCTTTCCTATTTTGTTAGAGATAAAATTTAAGATATTAGAATCAATATCCTCAAAAAAATCTTCATTAATAATATTATTTTTCAGGTATTCTCCAAAGAAAAACTTTGAGTTTTCTTCAGACATTTCAAAAATATTGTTTGATAAGCAGTCTAAATTAAAACAGATTATATCAGTTTTTTCAATAATTTTTTCTAATTTTAGACAACCTATTGAGTTTTCAATTAAACAACCAATACTATAATTTAATTTAATGTTATAATCAGACATCATATTATTTGCGATATCTTCTATTTTCTCTTTGAAAAAGCTAACTTCTCGAGGGAAAGAAATTGTAGGAATCATTATTTCAGGATAAATTATTTTACCATCATCATATATTTTAATTAAAGCTTCAAATAATGCTTGAATTTGCATCCCGTAAAACTCTGGATAAACAACACCAATTCTTGATCCTCTAAAACCAAAATCAGATTTATTGATTTTAAAGTTTTTAATCATCTGAATAATTTTATTTTCTGAGATATTTAACTCGTGAGATAAATTTTCAATTTCTCCAAAATTATTCATTGAAGGTAAATATTGATTCAATGAAGAACTAAACAAAGATATTGAAACAGAATTTCCAGATAAAGAACTAAAAAATCTAAAAAAATTATTTCTTAAAGAAGGAAGAACTTTTCTAAGAACATCTCTTCTTGATTTTTCATCAAAGGAAAATATCATTTGTTTTATTAAGTTAATTTCTTTTTCATTAAGTAAATCTTCTATTTCTAATAAACCTACTCCATCAGATAAGTAAAGACGAGATTTTTTTATCTCATTATGATTTGATACTTTAGATTTAATTGAAAAATCCTTATATTTGTTAGTTATTGTTAAAATATTTTTAAAACCTTTTGGTAATTTAGGTTCTATTAACTCAATTTTCCCTTCATAAATTCTACCATTATAACCATCAATAGATATCCAATCTCCTTTTTTAATTTGTTTAGAACAAAGTAAAGCACTTGAAGAAGAATAATCAAGATCTTCTACTTCAACTAATAAGGATTTTCCTAGTTTCTTTGCAAATGAAAATACTTTCTCAGATGTTGTTTCAGAACGAATAATAATTGCTTCACATTTTTTTAATAAATCAAGATCTTCATAATTTAAGCTTTCTTTTATTAAAATTAAAGGTCTTCTTTTATAAAATAAATTTACATCATATTTATTAAAAACAACTTTTCCTGAAACAGAAATAGAACTTGATGTTTTTCCTTTTGAAATTAATTTATCATCAGATGTGATGTTCAATGATTTATGTGTAAAGTCTTGAAGATCAGATGTTTTAAGTCTCATAATTAATTGTTTTTCATTAATCTTATTTGAATTATATAAATCATTTAAAAAATTATATTTAACATTTGAAGAAATAGCTGCACTTTTAATATTAAAAATAAAAAGTTTTGAATTAAAATATAAGAATTCTAATTCCATTACATCATTAAATAAAGATTCAATCTTTTTTGATGAATTTTTTACTTTACGATATAATTTCTTGTTTTTTTTCTTTAAATCTGAAAATTTTACACGATTTGTCTTAAACCAATTAGGCATAAAAAATGATGAATTAAAAAACAAATTACCATAAGGATCTATTTTATTTTTATTATTAGGATTTCTAGTAATTAACTTACCAAAAATCAAATTATCAGAAAAATTAAGATTGAAAGAAGTTATTAAAACATTTTTATTATCCAAATCAGACTTTGATATTTCATTAAATTGATCAAAGTTTTTTGATCTATATTTGAATATTTTTTTAACTAATAAAATTAATTGTTTGTATCTGTTTTTAGATATATTTACATTTTTATCGGCAATTAATTTCTTAAATGAATCTAAGGTTTTTTCAAGTAAAACTAAATCATCATCAAATTTATTACTTAGTTTTTGAAAGGTTTCTTTAAAAATAGACTCATCAATATCAAAACAAAAAGAACTATAATTATAGATAAAAGAAATATAACATTTTAATGCTTTCTCTTTAGAATAATTTAATTTAATTTGTCTAAATATATTTGAGTTCATACCTATAAAAGGAATAAAAATATTAGAACGATGTGAAAAAAATGTCTCAAAATGTAAATTAAATAATACTTTATCATTCTTTGAATTTTTGATTAAGTTTTTTAGTGAATTTTTAAGAGAAGAGGATAATTTATTATTGTTTGATTGAAATTTTTTCCATTCATCTTTATTAATTAAAAAACCATCTGGTATTTTAGAAATTTTTTTCTTTTTTAAAAATAGTAATCTCTTAATAAAACTATCTTCTGAAATTTCTTTATATTTTATATCATCAAGATTAATTAAAGAAGTATCCAGATTCCGAGGATTTATTTTTGAAAACATTTTTATTAAACTAGTATTACTATAACATAGCAACAATCATATTTATTTTTATTGAATAAAAAAAATAGAAATAAAAAGATACTTAAAAAAATAAGATTACAAAAAAGTGTGATTAATATGTATAAAGAAATAAGAGAGATATATCAAAATTTACCAGTAGACCGGTACCCACATATTCTTAGAGTTACAAATTATGCTATAAAGATAGCAAAAAAATTAAAATTTAATAAAAAAGATTTGAAGATAGTAATTATTTCTTGTTTTTTACATGATGTAGGATATAAAAAACAATTTGAAAATAAAGATCATAGTAATCACCATATTTACTCACTAAAATTAGCAGATAAAAAACTAAGAAAAACAAATCTTAGTAAAGAAGAAATAAAAAAAATTAAACAATCAATTAAAACACATGGAGAATATGAAAAGTGTAAGACAAAGTATCAAAAAGTACTATATGATGCAGATAAGCTAGATAAAACATCTTTTACAGAAGTAATTAGAAGAGCTTTAATTTATGATGATAAAGGAGATTATAATGATGTAGAAATTTTTGAAAAGATTAAATCAAGAATGAAAAATAATAAATTTCATTTTAAGTTTTCAAAAAAATTAGCAAAATATAACAGAAAAGATCTTTTAAAAGCAATTGAAAAACAAAATAAAATTAATGAAATGTCAAAAGTAACTGAAGAAAAAATAATAAATTCATTAGAAAGTATATTTAACTAAAATTAAATCCTTCTTACTTTTATACCTGCTTGTTTAAACATTGAATCTCTCATATCATCAGGGTAAGGTTCTTCATAAACAACCTCTTTAATCCCAGAATTAATTATTAATTTAGAACAATGTGAACAAGGTTGATTAGTAATATAAATGGTTGCACCTTTTGTTGAAACACCAATATAAGATGCTTGAGTGATTGCATTTTGTTCTGCATGAGCTGCTCTACAATCATCATGTCCCTTTCCAGATTTTATTTTATTTCTTTCTTTAAAACAACCAACATCAAGACAATGACTCGTTTTTTTAGGTGGTCCATTGTAACCAGTAGTTAATATTTCTTTATCTTTAACTATTACTGCACCTACATGTCTTCTATAACAAGTTGATCTTTGTGAAACTAAACGAGCAATCCTCATAAAGTATTCATCCCAGTCAGGTCTTTCTAAAGTATCAATCATTAAATTAACCTTTGATTTAAATTTTTCAAGAGACCCATCATTTCTAATAATTACAGGTGTTTTTTCTTCTACATCTTTTACTCTTTGAAAAGATCGATCATCAGAGTTTTCTTTTTCTTCAAGTTCTAAAAAATCACTAAAACTATTTATATCTCTATCTCTATCTCTATCCAATAATCTTTTATACCTTTTTTTAGGATCAGAAACAACTCTTATTAACTTAAAATTATTTAATTCATTTAATTTATTATATTCATCTGGATTTCTGATACTTTCTATAATTACTTTTTCATAGTCATTTTCTTTTATTTCATCTAATGCTTTTTTAGCAAGGTAATCATTTCCATATTTTTTTCTAAGTTCATTTCCCTTTTCCATTAAGCTCTTTCTTGATGGTTTAATACCTTCTTTTTTGAGCTCTTCTCTAATATAATCAGACAAAGAAATCTTTTTATAACCTCTTGATTCAAAAACTTTTGCGAAAGTTGTTTTTCCTGATCCGTTTTGACCAACTACTCCAACATAGAACATTTTATATCAATAACTTAAGATTTAAATCAAATAGATTTAATTTAAAGTATAATAATTATTATTTTATCATTTATATTTTTTTATATATTCATTTATAAATAAGGTTAGAAAATAAAAATTTCTAATTAAAATTTAAAAAGACATTAATATCTACTTTGTTAAAATAATTTTTATTTTTATCTACGTTTTATCCTAAAGAAAATAGAAATTTTTTCTTCTACGAAAAATAGTATCTGTTTTAGCTAAAGAATGTGTATTCGTTTTTCATCTTCGATGGTCTTAGGGCAAAATCCTCTAAGAAGGGATAATTATTTGAATGAAACAAAATGAAATAGAATTTAATAGAAAATAATGTGCTATACGAAGTATAGTACTATCCTAGCCAATTTTATAAAATCAAAGATTTTAAGAGTATTTAATCATAGATTAAAACTTTGATAAAAATTGAAATAGACTTTTTACTTTGATATACTTTTAATCCGATATAAAATTCCTCTTAAAGTAATTTATCAAACTATATTAAGTAAACGAAATAAAAAGAAATAAAAAAAATATAGGAACTAAGTTCCATATAGAGTATAGTAACTGTTTTTTCCCTACTTTTTCTAATTGAGTTAAAGAGTTTTTATGACTTGAATCCTAAGTTCTTTACTCTTAATCTCATAATTTTCATCAAAATCAACGTTTTCCTCTTCAGTAAACATTACTTGATCAATTTCTATACGTGATTTTAAGTCCTCCATATTTTCTTCAACTACTTCTTTAAAGACACTATCTCCTAAAATAACTAAATCAATTAAATCACTTCTTTCAAGACCCATCTTTTTTCTAGATGATTGAATCCTTCTTATTAACTCTCTATAATAACCTTCTTTTTTAAGTTCATCATCAAGTTCAAGATTAGCTATGATTTTAATATTTTCTAGCTCTTCAACAATTTCATTATCATAACTCTTTTCATCAAAAACTAAATTTTTAGAATTAGTTCTTTTTTTAATTAATTCAATTGAATCAGAACTTAAATCAATTTCTTTATCAGTACTAATAGAAACCTCTTTGATAGGCCATCTAACACTCCTAGAAGCTTTACTCCTAATGTTTTTAATAGAAGAAATCATCTCTTGAGCAAATTCAAACTCAAATTCTGAATCATCAAAAAATAACTCTTCATCATAATCTGGCCATTCATAAAGGTGTACACTATCAACATCAATTCCAAATTTTTCTTTTAAAGTTAAATAAATCTTTTCAGAAATATAAGGAGTAAATGGAGCTAATAATTTCAATGTTGTAAATAAAGTTCTAAATAGAACATATAATACAACTTCTGCATCTTCTTTTGAGCCAGCAGTTAATCTTTTTCTTACAGCACGAATATATTTTCGTGAAATATCTAAAAATAGTTTTTCAATCTTTTTAGGAACTTCATTAATCTTATAATCTTCCATTAGATTAGATACTTCTTTAACTGTTTTTTCACAGCGAGATAAAATATATTCTTCAGATAATGTAAAAGACTTTTTAACATCATCAAAATTAACTTTGGATGGATTAATTTCATTTAATTTTGACATACTTTGAAGATAGTTTGATACATTCCATAATACATTTAAATTTCTTCTATGATTTTTTAATTCATCAAAGCTGAAATTTAAGTCCTCTCCAGCTTCAGCTTGAATAGAATATAACCTAAATGCATCCGCACCATACTGTTTTATAATCTTTTCAGGTTTTACAACATTTCCAATTGATTTAGACATTTTTAAACCTTTAGAATCAGAAATAAAACCATGCATGAATACATTTTCAAAAGGTTTTTCATCAAATGTTAAAAAAGATGAAATCATAAGTAAATTAAACCAACCTCTAATTTGATCCTTACCCTCTGTAATAAAGTCTGCAGGAAATAAATCTTCAAAAGTTTTATCTTCTTCAGGATAATTAAGACAATTCCAAGAAGTTGTTCCAGAATCAACCCAAACATCTAAAACATCAGGGATTCTGTTCATATCTTTATGACAAACACTACATTCTATTTTAACATCATCAATATAAGGTTTATGAATATCATCAGGCACTTCTCCTGCCTTCTTTTTGAGTTCTTTTAGACTTCCAATAACTTCGATTTCACCACAACTACATTCCCATATTGGAACAGGAGTTCCCCAAAATCTTTGTCTAGTAATACTATTATCTCTTAGATTTTCAAGCCAAGAATCAAAAGCATTTGATCCAGCCCATTCTGGAACCCAATGAACATCAGAATTTGCTTCTCTTAATTTATCTTTAAGATCTTCTACTTTAAAGAACCATTGCTCTGTTGTTCTAAACACAACTGGAGAATTACACCTTGAACAAAAAGGATAATCGTGTTCAACATCTGATGTTGCAACCAAAGCATCAACTTCATCCAGGCGATTAATAAATTTATCATCATCTTCTCTTGCATTAAGTCCTGAAAAAACACCCATGTCCTCTGAAAAAATACCTGTTTCTTTTAAGGTATTAAATGGCGGGATATTATTTTTTAAACCAACTTCATAATCTTCAGGTCCACAACCTGGAGCCATATGAACAAGACCGGTTCCAGCAGATAAATCTACATGTTCAGAACTCAAAACAATAGTATGGACTTTTTCAGAATCTTGTTTTAAACTTGAATAATGACTTCCTAATTCATCATTAAAAGGATGATTATATTCTAAACCTTCTAAATCAGAGCCTTTCATTGTTTCAACTAACTCATAATCTTTTTCAAAAACACTAGAAAATAGTATTCCAGCCATCTTCTTTGCTAGAATCCAGTACTCTGTTTCGCCTTCTACTTCAACTTTAAACTTCCCATATTCTATTTCAGGACCAGCCATAACCCCTAGATTAAAAGGAATAGTCCAAGGAGTAGTTGTCCATATTAAAATAGAGTGATTTTCTTTATTTTTTAAAGGGAACTTAACATAAATAGACTCATCAATTACATTATCATATTCTAACTCATGTTTAGCCAAAGCAGTTTCACAAGATTTACACCAAGTCATTGTTTTTTCTCCTTTGTATAATCTATCTTTTTCATGAGCTTTTTTAATTAAGTGCCAAACACCTCCCATAAATTTATTATCAATAGGCATATAAGCATTATCAAAATCCATCCAAACACCTAAACGCTTAAAATCATCATTCATCTTTTTCATATACTTGATGGAGTACTCTTCACATTTTTTTATAAATTTTTCAACAGAATATTCTTCAATATCTTCTTTAGTCTCAAGACCGACATTTTCCATAACCTTGTGAGCAGTAGGTAAACCATGCATATCATATCCTGCTCTATCCCAGACATCATTTCCAGTCATTCTTTTATATCGCAATACAGAATCTTTCAAAACCTTATTCCATGCAGTACCAATATGTATATACCCAGAAGTATATGGAGGACCATCTAAAAAATAAAATTTTTGTTTATCATTATTTTTTTCTTTTGCAGCTTTATAAACATCATTTTCATTCCAATATTTTAAAACATCCTCTTCTACATTTTTATGTTTATATTTCATAATTATCACCAGAAACGACATTAAATTAAATAATATTAAAAATTACAGAAATCCTCAACAGAAACAGATTATAAGATAATATCATTAAGTATAGTAAATTTAAACAATATATAAAAGTTTCCAAACGAAATAAAATAATTTATATTAAAAATATAAAAATTAAATAGATTTTATGAAAAATAGATTTTATAAAATTGAACTATTATAAACATCTAAACCATAAATAGTATATTTTGAAGGAAAATAGTGAATTTCACAATCATGATAATAATTAAAAATAGAAAATAAAAATTTGATAAACTTAGAGAAACTACCAGAAATAGCAATAACATCAGGGGAATAAATAAAATCAATAAAGGTGAAAATTTTCTTAATATGAATATAAATTGGTTTCAAATCTGATTTTATTTTATTGATATCATTAAAATTAAAAGATTCAAGGTTATTAAAACTATAACCTTTTGATTTAATATATTCTTCAACTTTTTTACTATTAAACTGGTTCTCAAGCATCATCCCTATCTCTCCAAAACCACCTCTTTTAGATTCTACTAGGTTTCCAGAATTAACTAAACCCACACCAATTCCAGTTCCAAAAATTACTCCACAAACTAATTTATCATTTAAAATTCTACTAACTCCATAAGTAAATGCATCAGCATCATTCATTAAAGTCAAGTGTTTTGGAAAAAAATTAGACTGGATAAAATCTTTAAAATTACCTTTATAATCAATATTAGTTAATGAGACATCTCCATTAGCAGAAACAACACCAGGTAATGCAAAATGAAGATTAGGATCTTCTTCAAAAGGGATATGAGATAATAATAAATCAATTTGGTTTTGAAAAGAATTCACTAAAGTATCAATTTCATTAATAAATGTAAAAGTACCTTTTTTTTTACAATAAATTGAAATGTTAGTTCCACCAACATCAAAATACAGTTTCATTAAGACATACCTCTAATAGATACAGCTTCATAAAAGTGAGAATAACAATCTTCTTGATGTACTGGACAAATTAATACAAAACCCGGTTCATCGTCATATCTAACAGTATGAACTGAAGTTTCAGCATAACTATCATAAGTATGAGCTCTTAATATAAATTCATTAGTACCTGGTTCTAAATCTTGTAAAGTTGCAGTAAAGTTAATAACTCCTTGATCTCTAGGAGATCGTTCAATGACATCTTCACCATGATACCATTCACCATCATAGAAAATTTCAATCATAGTAATATCATAAGTACTTTCAACAAAACCAGGAATATTTACCCAATCTTGATTTATTGTAATATCATCTATATGAGAAACAATTAATAATGGAACATCAGGATCTATTTTAAATTCAGATACTCTCCTTTCACCAGGTGAACCATCATTAGAATAGCCTTGAACGATTAGAGTATAATTTGCTTCTTCAGTTAAATTACCTACATCAATATTGATTAAATCATTATCATATTCATAATTTTTATTAAGATCATCTAATAATTCACCATCTTCATATAACTCAATATCTGTAGATTCAAGGTCTACTCGGCAATTATAACCTGAACAAGATTGTGTGAAGTAAATTTGAATAAATTCATCATAATGTTGGAATATTCCTCCATTAGGTCTTAAGTAACTTACTCTAGGACCACTTATGTTGAAATAAATATCACCAAAATGAACTTTTTCAGAATTTGATGCAGCATCAATAGCTTCAACATAAATTTTATTTTCGCCACCCCTTAAATTTAATTCAAATGACTTATCACCGGCAGGTTCATTTTCAGAGGATTTTATGAGACTATCACCACTATAAATATTAATATCACTTTCTTTAGATAAACTAAACTCTACATCAAAAGTAGATTCTTCAGTCACTAAATCAACAAAATCAAAAGTTATTTCTGGAGGAGTAGTATCTAATATTAAACTAAAACTTTTTTCAGATGTTTCTAGAACACCAAGATTATCTTCACACCTCATGATGAAATTTGATTCTACACCTTCATTTAACTCAAAAATACCCTCATCAAATACAGATTCGTAGACATCTAAAACCCTATGAGTAAAAGCCATATCTGTTCTGAATAAACGAGAAATAAAATTAACTAAACGATTCCCGTAATCATCATATATAGAACAAGATGCATTTTGTATAGTATAAGCTTTAATAGAAGGTTCACTTTCATTAACATAACCTGAAGGTTGAACATCTATAATATTAACACTCATATCAAAATCCACTTCAAGATCAATTCTTCTCGCAATATTATTTCCAATAGAATCACGACACTCTAAATAAATGTGGTGTTCTCCTTCGTCTAAAACACCATCAAATTTTTTCTCGAATGAATATTCTGATTTTGTATTTTCGATTTCAACCATATCATTAAAATTACTTGTCTCAAGAGAATATCTACAATTTGAATCTTTTTTATTAGTAGATAATTCAATATAAAATATATCTCTTGGTGCCATAGCATTCATAACATCATCTCCTTGATGATAATTTATTGTTCTAGCACCACGAATATCAAGATACTCAATATCAATAGGTGTAGTATCATAACTAATTGAAAATTTATTTTTACCTTCATTACCAAGCCAATCTTCACAAGTTATTTCAAATTCAGTATCACTTTGAAACTCAATATTATGATTAATATCATTTAATAATATATTTTCTCCTTGAATACTAATAGGGATATCATCAAAACTTTGGTCTTCATTTTCATAACTCAAATAATTACATTCAGCAAGTTCATCAAAGATTAATTCGATTTCTGGAGATATTGAACTTGTTTTTCTTGGTGAAAAATCAACTAAATTAGGATATTTTAAGTCAGATATTAAATCATAATTCCTTACTTTTTTATCCCCTTCAATATTTTCAAAGATTATTTTTAGACTATGAATATTCTTTTGACCAACAAAAGAATTAGGAATACTAATATATAACTCAGAACTCTTTTGAATATCATCAGAATCATTAGTTTGAGTGTATAATAAATCCTCATTAATATAAACTGATGTAGATAACCTACCTTCTTGTTCTAAGTCATAGTTTAAAGTGATATCATCTGAATTAATAACAATATTCTTTTCTGATTCATCAAAAATACCTTCACCATAATCTGACCTAATAATCTCAGGAGGATTCATATAATGTGATATTTCAAAACTAAATGATTCTTCATTTCCATAGATATCAACAACATCAACAATTAATTCAAAATCACTTTCAACAGACATATTAATGGAAAAATCTTTTTCATTAGAATCAATATCTTCAAAAAAATACTCTTCTTCAAAACTGGCATCACCATCCACTGAAAAATTCACATGTTCAATTCCATCAGTATCATAAGCTTTCGCTATTATTTCATATTCTCCAAAATATGCTTTTTTATCTGATAATAATTCAAAAGATGGTTTTTCTGAAAAGTGACTTTCATCGGCAATTATAAATTCAAAATTTTCATCAATCCTATCAGGTGAAGATGTTGGGATACAATGAACATCAATGTCAAATTCAAAAACTTCACCTTCATTGTGATAGTCAGAAAAATCAAGCTCTTTTCCAAATTCATTAGAATTAATGTTTTCTAAATCAACAAGATCATATTCTCCTTCACTATCTCTTATTTCACAGTTACTTAAAATTTCATTTGAAGTTAAATTAAAGTTAAAAGAAGGGTCAGTTAATTCAAAAGGTTCTTTTTCTTTAGAACCGTATTCATCAATAGGACTTAAAAGAAATAAATTTGGATCTAAAGAAGTATCAATTAACCAATCAAGATAAAGTGTCTCAGTTCTCCCATATCTATCTTCACAAGTAATATTAATATCATATAACCCTCTAGGGTCTTTAGAATTAGATTCTAAGTTTATTGTTATAGTATCTGAAAAAGATCTTCCTTGTGAAAATTCTTTTGTAAAAGGATTTTCATATGAACATTTAATTTGATCATTTAAATTTGATTCTTCATAATCAGGATTCTTTTGAATTTCAATATCTAACTCAGCATTACCATCTGAATTTAGATCTGTTGTTCTAAAAACACCATCACTAATAAGATCTTCAGAATAATATTCTATCTCAAAAGGATGTCTTGATTTATATGTACTTATTCTGGGTTTTATTTCATTTCCAAGAGAATCGTTACAATCAAAGTAAATAGTATCAGATGATTCTAAACTATATTCTGATAAATCATAATAAAGGTAATCTCCTTTTTTTGTTTGTTCTAGAGTTTCTCTCTCATCAACACCTAATATCAAATCACAATTTACATTAAGACCATCAAATAAAACTCTAAAAGAAGGTTCTTCATCAAAAAAGAATAATTCAAAATTACTTTTATCAAAATATGACGAAGTCGATTTAATATCAACTAATTCAGGATCATCCTCATAAGATGAAATTTCAATAAATTCTTGATTTTGGTTTCCTGTTTCATCATAAGCAGTTACATAAAATCTATTTAATCCAGAGCTTAAATCGAGAGAGTAAAAACTAGATCTAATATAATCACTTACATTTGTTGAAATTAAACTAAAATCATAATTTTTTTCAAGTTTATCAGAACTATTATATATCTCAATATGACTCAAACTTACACTCTCAATAAAGTAATATAGATCAAAAGAATTACTTTGAGTATAATAGATTCCATCCTCCTTAATATATGGATCTGGAAAATAAGGTTCTAATTCAATTAGAGGTTTTTCATGATCAATATAAGCTCTTTTTATATTTAATTCCTCTTCATTTCCTAACTCATCAATAGATCTAAAAGCAAAGTTATATGCACCTAAATCATCAAAAAAGATTGGTCCATCATATTCTTTAAATTCACAATCATCTTCCCATTCAGAGAAATTATCTTTTGAAATATTAAGACCTTCTACCATACAATATTCAGTTAAATCAATTTCAGAACCATTATTAGTGTTTACATTTAAATTAAAATTAAAAGAATCTTCATTATATTCTGAATAATCATCCCAAGTTGTAGTAGGTGGAGTCTTATCAATTAGTAATTTTCCTGTTTTAGTATTTCTTACTCCTGCAGAATCTTCAGCATAAAAAATCACATCCTCATTTATATCATCATCAAAAATAATTGTTTCTTCCACATAATCTTTAATATCATTATAAGTTTCAAAAACAACTTCATTCACATCACAGTTAGGATAACAATAACCAATTTCAGAAATACTAAAATCGTGAGATACATTTAAACGTACTAAAGTACTAGATCTACGCCATGTATCAAAAGCACTTGGATTTAAAAATTCAATTTGAGGACCACTATCACTATAAAAAATATCTATTTTTTGTTCAGTACAATTGAGAGGGTCACAAATGATTATTTCTAAATCATAAAAACCTTCTCCTGGTTGTGTCGGTAAAAGAAGTTCTACCTCTTTATTTTCATCAATTGTTTTATCTTCACGAATATCACCTGAAAAAGAAATATTAACAAGATTTGATTCATCTATTGTTTCAAAAAATCTATTAAAGTTAGTACTAGAAACAGCAAAATCATCTTCATTTATTCTTGGTGGTTGATTATCTAACCTTATTTCAAAATCAAATTCAGCATTATCCTCACCATCTTCATAACTTGAATCTATTGAAAAAATTCTTGAATCTCCTTCATCAAAACTACCAATAAATTCAAGGTTTACTTCAAAAATATTATTATCATTATCTATTTTAGTAACACTTGAGGTGCCTGCATCAAAATCATCATCTAATATTTCTATTTCTTCTCCATCATCAAGTTCATGGTCGAAATGAAGTTCAAAATCAGGATCTTCAAGATGAGTAACATAAATATTATCTTCATAATGTACTAGATCATCAGAAACAAGAGTTGGTCTTCGAGGAATATTATCATTACGTGTGAAATTTAATACTTTAGTTAAAGCATTTCCTGCCATATCTTCTATATAAATCTCATATTCATAATAACCTTCTTCAATAATTTCACCTAAATCTAACGTCGCTTCTAAATTTGTTCCATCATGATTTTCTTCAAAACTAAAATCTGATGAGCTATAATACTGATCTTTTCCTTCAGTAAAATTCAATTCCATAGAATTTTTATTTATCTTAATATCGTCTTCAAAGTTTAATATTATCTCAGATTCCTCTCCAGGATAAACCTCATCAGGAAATCGATTAGTTAATTCAGGAGAGTACTCACTATAGATTAATTTATGTTCATTAAAAATTTGGTTAACATTGCCAGCATCATTTTCAATATAAAAGTTAAAGTAATATTCATCTAAATTAGGAGATAGGTCAATATTAAAGAATCCTGAAGGAAGAAAATTATCAGTCCTATTCTCATAATAAATATTATATTCATCATAAACTAAATCATCAGAAATAGTAATTAAATAGTCATCTCCTTGTATTTCAAAATTTCCTATCTCAACCACATGATCTTCAACACATTCTATAAATTCAGAATCACTAACTTCAGAATCTCCTTGAGAATTACAATCATTTATTAAAATAGACATATCTGGTTTCATCCATACATGATCATTTGAATCTAAAGTATTACCTAATTCAGATATTTTTTCAACTTGATCAGAATGGTCATTTACATTATAAGTTATAATATTATCATCTAGGAAACCTCTTGTTAATAAACCTTCAGTAAGCAAATAATTAGTCTCAATAGAATCATCATAAAACTCTCCAAAATGAGATTCTCCAGAAAAATCATTAGATTCATAAACAGATACCCAAACATGATTATTTGGGTCTACTTGTCCAATAATATTTCTCCGATTAACATAAGAAACATCCTCATCAATGTCTAAAGGAAGAAAAGATTCATGAAATTCAGGTAAATCTTCATTTAGTTCAAAATGAAACTCAATATCATGATTCATACGAATTCCTGTTTTTGTTCTTGCACCTTCTTCAGGAATATAAAGAAGGTAATCACCTTCGTCATTTAAACTTTCTCCTTCTAAAGTAACTTCTGCAGAAGATCTTTCGTTAACATATTCTTTCTCAAAATCATCAATATCTGCTATCAAATAATCATTATCAACTTGGTCTGAATCAAAAAGATAAAGTTCATGAATCTCAACATCTGTTTGAGTAAATGAAATAGTAAAAGTAGGATTGCTTTGATAAGTCATACCTTCAAAATACCTTGTTGAACCATCAGCATAAACTGTTAAAGAAAACAATAAAATTAATACAAAAATCCATTTAAATAATTTAAAATTATAAGCTTTCATCTTACTTCAACTCCTTCAATCAATTCATCATCTTTATAAGATAAATCTATCTCAATATCAATAAATTCATCTGGACCTTTAAATTCAATCTCTTTACTACCACTTTCAAAATATTCATGTTCCCATTTAATAATATGATTTTCATTTGTTCCTTCTGAACTATATAAATCACTCTCTGTAAATTTACCTCTTGAATCAGTTTCATCAGAATGAGATTGTTTTGAATGATAGATTTCAACATCTAATCCTTCAACTGGTTCATTTCTAGGGTCTAGGAAAGTTACTTCAAGATTGTATAGAGGATACATCGTAAAGTTAACTTCATTAAATGTATTTTCTTCTAACTCCTCATCTAAATAATCCCAAACAGGAGTTAAAGATATACTATCTTCTTCAATAATAAAAATATCTCCTTTATAAAAAACATCGCTTAGTTCATAGTAACCATCTTCATTTGAATTTGTATTAAAACTATTTTCATGATAAGATATTTCTATATTCTCTAAATAATCACCATCATAATTTTTAATATACCCTCCAAAATCAGTTGTTGGTAAAGGATTCATTTCTATATAAAGATCATCATCTGGAGAATCTAATTTCAATGAAACATCATAATATCCAAGTTTTTCAAAGTTAAGAGAATAAGAATAATTTTCAAAAACTTCAAATTCAAACTCACCATCATCACTTGTTGTAAAATCATCAACATCCGAATTAAAATCATTATTTTGGTAAGAAACAAATACATCTTCATTTGATTCATTATCAGTTAAATTAACAAATCCTGAAAGGGAGACTTTTTCAAGCTCACTAAGATTTGCATCAATATTTTCTGTTTCTCCTTCTCCAAGATCAAGAGGAAATTCTTTAATTTCATAACCTTTTTTCATAATATAAACATCATAATTACCCGGTTTCATATAATCAAATTGTTTACTATAACCTTCAATATTATCTTCAAAAATGACTTCATCTTCACTTTCAATAAGTACTTTTGGTGAATCTACATCAGTTGTTAAATTAATTTTAGAATATTCTGAGACAATAACACTAACATCTTCATAAATTTCATTTGATTCAATATCATCTAATACATTATCTTGATAGGAAACAAATAAATCATCAGAATCTACAAATACTTTATTTTTACCTGAACGAGTTAAAATTTGAACTTCTCCAGATAACTCATCTGTTTCTTCTATTAAAGAACTTTGACCATCAACTTTTAATCCAACATCTAAATTTCCAACAGGTTCACCAGAAGTATCTTCAACATTCAATTCAATGACACTACCAGTACAATATCCACCAAAATCACAAAGGTTTTCAAGAGGATTATTATTCCAATCACTGAAATCATGACCATAAAGAAATTCTTTTTCAAAAACTAAATCACTATCATAATCATCTTCACAAATTATTTTCAAGTTAGAAACTACTTTTCCACCACCTAAAGAACATAAGAAATCATTCTCCTCATCATAATCTCCCTCATCATCTAAATAGTAATTTAAATTATCTAAATCAACACAATCATCTTCAGTTAATTTCAATTCAAATTTATTTTCAGAAACTCTTTTAAATTCTTGTTCAAAAGGTAAAGCAAAGTCACTATACTCATCATTAACTAATTTACAATAAGGAGAACTAGCTATATCTGGAGTGATATTCAGTTCAAAAATAATATTATTATTGTTTTCAAAATAGTATGTATCTGATACATAACCCTCAAAATCATCACCTAATGCTGAAACAGAGTCATAATAATAAGGAGGTTCTAAAGTTACATCAAAAGATAATTCTGAATCTTTTCTAACATCAATTTCTTTAGTTTTAACATTACCAATCCTATCATAAGATTTAACTTCTAAAATATAATCGCCATCATTTTCAATATCAAAAGTTTCATCAAAATAAAATGAAGGATATTCTTCCTCTAAAACATAAACTTCTTCTCCACTATCAATAACATTATTAGCTCTTTCATCTAAAATCAATTTAGTTTGATCATTACCAATATAATTACTATCTATTATCTCTCTTCTAAATAAGTCATCTTGATTAAACCAAATATAATGATTATCATAAACCCCTTCAATATCATCATCTATTATTAAAGAATTATTTCCAAAATAAACATTTTCTGATAAAATAAGACTTTCTATATTTTCATTATACCCTTTAAAATCAGATGACTCATATTCACTAAAGTCGATCTCATTATTATTTTCATCAATAATAGATATATTTATTCCTTCAGAAGATTCTGAAGTAGTACCTCTTAAAAAGATTTCCCCACTTGTTGTAACCTTAGGAATTACATCTAAATTAAGTTCAGGGGAAGAGTCATTAAAGTAAAATTTAGTTGTATTTTTTCTAATATTTCCTGCCTTATCTTCAATCTCAAAAGTAATATTTTGTTTACCAGAAGAATCTAAATCAAAGTTAAAATCAAATACTTGTTTTTGAACATTAATATTTCTTGAATCGCCTTTTTCATGGTTTTCATATCTTAGTTCAGTAACATCATCATCAACTTCAAATTCAGCAGTTAAAAAGTCAGTATTTGTTTCATAAATTAATTTATCATCAGTTTGTGTTTTAATTAAATTATAATTATTATCCTCAAGATAAAAAGTAAAGTTAGGATAATTTAATTCTTTATCAATAACAATCTCTTCAGTCCTAGTAGAAACATCACCAGCATAATTTTCAGCAAAGATTGTCATCTCATTAGTATCAATACTTTCATTCAATTCAACATTAAAACTAAATTTATGATGGTTGTTTTGAGAATCATGACTAGAAAAAGAATAATTCTCTTCATCGTTTAACTCAACCCAAACACGATATAAATGATTGTCAGCTATATTAACATCAAAATCATATTCTTCAGAATTAGTGACATTAACAAAATCACCACCTAATCTAATTTCTGGGGAACCAGAAGTATGGTTTAAAATATAATATTTCTTAGAATTAGTATTTCCACCAACATTTTTTGCATCAACTTTTAATTCAAAAAGTCGATTAGGATAATTATTAAATGTATCTTTTTTCTCAAAGTCAAATGAAAATTCTTTTTCATCACCATCAATATTCTCTGAATAACTTGTTGAATCATCATAAGTATTATCAGACATAGTTCTAAGATTATAACTAACATCCTCAATATAACTAAACTCTTCTTCAACAAGAATATTTGCTGAAAGTCCATCACTATCTAAGTTAATAAACTTTTTCAAATCAGATTCCTGTAAATAATAACTATAAATTTTAGGATTACGTGGATTAAAAGCAAATAAATCATAATTAAAATCGGAAGAGATATTTGGTCCTGATTTATCAACATAATAAATCATATCAACAGCAGATGAAATAGTTTCACCACCATTTTGATAAGTACAATTAATATCAAAATCTTTTTTTCCCTCCTCATTCAAAGTAATTTCATAATGACTATTATAGTTATCTTTTCTTTCAAATGAACCTCTTCTTCCATCTTCATAAATTAATTCACAAGAAATTTGTTCATTATCATTCTCTTCATTAAACATAACAGAGATTTCTTCATCACCTAATTCATAAAAAACATTTTCATTAGGAGGATTAATATCGATTATTGCAAATTCATCTAAATCAACAGTTATATTTTTAATTTTAGGATCACTCATAATATTACCAGCAACATCTTTACATAATACACCTAATTCATAAAACCCATTTAAAGCATCTGGATCAAATTGATCTTCTGATGAAATATCAACAAGAAGGTCTGTAAAATCATATGAATGGTTTTCAGAAAAAATTTGGGATTTGAACTCCCAATCATCCAAATTAGATAAAAAGTCATTTTTAGTATTACTTGTAATCTCATTTTCTTCAGCAAAGTAGAAACATTTTGTGAAAACAGAATCT
>CAZXZL010000002.1:31916-44239 GCA_964645415.1 uncultured Methanosarcinales archaeon
ACTTGTAATCTCATTTTCTTCAGCAAAGTAGAAACATTTTGTGAAAACAGAATCTTCTTCATCTTCATCATTGTATGTATCAAACTTAATCTCTCCTAAACTCTGAGAAGAAGAACTTGAAATAATATAATTGTGAAAGTTAGGGTCTTTAACAGCATCAATTTCAGTATTATGTATTATTGGTTTTTCATTATCAATTATAATATCAAACCAAAGTCTTTCTTCATTTAAAATTGGATCAGTACATTCAAGATTATCATAGCTACCATCAGAAAATCTTTGGTCATAATATGATTCTTGATAGTCTTGATTAAAATAAACACCACAACTAGTCTCTTGATTACATAATCTACACCTTGTCTCATGAGATGTTGAAAAATTAACATCAAAATTATTTGAAGTTACAAAGAATTTATTAGGATCAACATCATATATATCTTCACTAAGAAAACCACCTTCTTTAACATTATCTATTGTAATCTCAGGTGTTGTTGTATCAAAATTAATTTTAATTTCTTCTCTTTTTCTATTATTAGCACCATCAGTTAAATCAAAAGAAATGATTTCTTCATCTAGTTCGTTTTCGTCATTATCTTCAAATTCAAAAGAAATATTTAATAAACCTGAATCAATATGACTAGAAGAAGAAACTAAATTTTCATTATCAATATTTTCTTGTGATAAAGATCTTGAATAAAGAGAATTTCTATCTAAATCTGAAATATTATAAATTAAATAAGGTTCTTTACATGAACTCATAAATTCATAGTCACTTTCTGAAATAATCCCAAGACCTTCTTGATTACAACCATAATCATATAATTCATTTAATTCTGGTTTATTATCTTTATAAGTAAATTCAAAGTAATCAAGCTCAATTTCATTTCCAGCAAAATCTTCAACATAATAACAAAGGTTATAATCATCATAGTCACTATCAAAATTAACATCTGAAAAATCAATTGTAAGCTCCTCAAAATCTAAAGGATTATCATAAATAAATGTTTCTGCATTTGATCTAGTAACATGATAGTCATTACAATCTTCGTTAACAATATTATATCTAAATTCTTTTATTCCTGAAGAAAATTCATCACTTGTTTTTTCTTTAATTGTTAAAGCACCATCTTCATTAGTCCATGTTAAAAATAAATTGTGGTTTAAATCATTACCACTAAACTCATCATAATTAAAATCAATCTGTGGCTCAGTACGATCAATTAATAAGTCAAAAGAAAATTCTTTTTTATTACTTGCTTTATCTTCAACAAAACATTCAGCAGTCATATTTCCATTGTCAATTAAACCAATATAAAGTTTTAATTCAAAACTTGTTGGATCAAAATCAGAAGCTATTTCTGGATCATCTCCTGAACCTTCATTATAATTAAAACTACAATCAAAATCAACCATATTAGTGTTCTGCCTTTCAATTTCTGTAATATTTACATAATTCCCATCATCACCACCAATATAAAAATCATCAAAAGAATCTAGTAAAGAAGGTTTTTCATTATCAAAAAATATTTCATATGATAAATCATGCTTGTTATTAAATATATCAACTAATTCAAGTTCTAATTCATGTGAACCAGGATTAAAACGGCGATGTATATCTAAATCATACTCAATATTGATCTTATTATTATCAGAACTTTCCTTTTCATAATCAATATTTCCTTCATTTAAAAATTTATAGTACTGATTTGAAGTAGAATCTAAAAATTCATCTGTTTTAATTTCTAAATCATCAATATAAGTACAAAAATTATGATCATAAATACTTTTTTCACAAGTTTGTTCATAAATATTAAACAATACATCAAAATTTCTTTCATTTGTATAAAAAACATCTGCTGATGGAGAGTAAGTATTTTCTGAATCAATATAAACTATTTGAATATCATGATTAACATCTTTTGTGGCATCTTCTTCTTCAACAATTTTATATGATCTTAATCTTAGAGTTAATCTGTCTCCGGAAGAGATATCATTATTAGTAAAATCAAAATTTTTAGTAAATGAATAATTATTAATTCTATTAATATTTGATACATCAAATTCATTAATTATTTCTCCATCTTCATCCAAAAGTTTAGATTTTGTAATATGAATGTCTGATTGATCATCATTTGAACGATTGTATGTTAAATTTAAATCAAGATACTTTTCTTGTGTGAAAATAATTCTATCATCATCTTTAACAACATGATTTTCATTTAAAGAATCAATTCTTGGCATTCTAGTAGACTCTGTAAAAATAAACCAAAAATCTTTATTTAATTCATTATAAGCTTTATCTCTAGCATAAACACTAATATTAAATTCACCCTCATCTATATTACGATTAAAAAGGGTTACAGAATCACCTCTAGTATGAGAATCTTGATTTTCTAAATCACCACTAAAATCAAAATGCTCTCCAACTACATTAACATCATCTAAAAAATCATCTTGGATATCAAATTCAATTCGATTATTTCCAAAAGTTGAATAAGAACTATTAAAATTACTTGGTTGAATTAAGTTAATTTCTGGTTTAGATGTTTTAATATGCACATTAATCGAATCATAGCTGTACTCAAAATTACCAAACTCATCTTTACCATAAACATAACCAGTATAATTACAATAATCATTGCCATTACAATCAAAATCAAAATCATCTAAAATAAAATTCTCTCTAATATTTTCACCACCTTCATGAACAACTTCAACATCTATTTTATCACCTTCAGAATAACTTTTTCTTAAAGGATGTAAAGAAATTTGTCCAGGAGAAATAACTTCACCGACAAAATCTCTATCTCGATCAATTATAGGACTATCGGGAATTAATTCATTTTCTCCACACTCAACATTATATGTATTTTCAGTTATAACTTCTTGAATTTCACATTTAATTTCATCATATGACAAGTTAAGGATTTCATTATTATATTCTTCAAAGATGTCACAATCATTTTCATCAAAAGGAATTTCTGTAGTATCCATCTCATCTTTATTAAAACAAACAGTCACATCATAATTTAAATCAGAATATGTAGGTTCACCATCATCAATATTAATCATTAAAGGAAAATCTTCTTCTCTATTTGTAAATATTTCATCAGTATCATAATACCACCATCTAAAATCATCTCCTCTCAATCCCAAAGTATCAAACTTTTGATTAAATAAATCAACTTTTTTATTATAAGTTCTTGATAAATCACTATATTTTAATTCAACGGAAAATTCTCTTTTATTTTGACTCCCAATAATATTTTCAATTTCAGAGTAATCAATAGTAGTATAATAAAAATTACCAAAATTATTCTCACAAGTGCTTTCAAAATTACTACTAACTCCATGAAAATCATTTAATATACTACACCTTCCATCCATAGAGTGCATTTCAAAATATTCTGAATTGTCAGAATAAGTTATAGAGAGATTTTTATTTAAAATAGGACTAGAAGAATTAACAACTACTAACATCTCAGATTCATCATATAATATTGTTTCTTCGTGATTTAAAAAACTATTTCCTGTTACAGAAGGAACTTCTGGAGGTTCAACTTCAAAAGTATTTTGAGAAAACTTAGTATTTCCAAAATAATCAGTTGCTTCAATATAAAAATCATATTCTCCTACTCCAATATCATAAAATCCATCTGCTTCCATACCATTATAGTCTGTTTCTTCAGGACTTAAAGAAATATTAAAATCACAACCAGAAGTACAATTAATACTATCAGAATCTGAGTGATGATAAGAATCAAAAGCAGATTTTGATACAGAAATATCATTTACTCTCAATGAAGCTTCGTTATTATCATCGGAGATGAAAATTAAATAGAAAGGTTCGTTGTCATTTTTTACTTCAATAATATCACTAAAAAACTCATCAGTTTGAGATAATTCAACACGATTATCACTACCATAAATAAAATCAAAACTACCTTCACTTAAGTCATAATTTAAATTAATATAATATGTTCCTTTATCTAATTCTAAATATCTTTCAACTCTTGAACTATCACCAAATTCTGCATCAAATTCAATATAATTGAAAGGTTGTTCATTACATTCAATTTCTCCTTCTCCTGATTTATCCCAATTCTCACAATCATCATTAAAGCTAGGATTTGGATAAAATTCACTATCATAAATTATTTCATATTGGTAACTAATATTACTAAAAGGTTCATCTAAGTAATTCCCATACTCTTCATCACTTAATTCAATAGATAAATTGATCTCCTCACCATAATCAAATTCATAAAAATTATTATAATCTACTTCAGGTGGAAAAATATCAAAATGAGCTTCTTGATTATCAGAACCAATATAACCTAGAGATTGTACACCCACATCTAAGGTTAATATTTCACTATCATCAATATTTGAAACATTTATAACTTCCTTTTCAACAATAATAAATTCATCATTATAATTTCTTCTAAACTGATCATTGTTTCTAGCATCCAAAATAATCTCGCTATTAATATAAGAAGAGTAAAGTAAATCACCAGATATTTTATATCCCTTTCTTTCAACTATATCATATCCTGAAATGGAATCATAAGATAAATCATCTGAAATTTCAAAATCTTCATTAGCATCAAAAGAAGTAATATAAAACCTTTCAATTCCATCAGTTAAAACTTCAAAATCAAAAGAATTTGTATCAGAAGAAGGCATATTTTTACCAAAAGAGTTATATCTATTATCTGGATCATTTGAAAGAGTAATCCAATACCAATCATTATCTGGATCATAATCTACAGAGTAAGACTCACGATAATCATTACCATATTTAACTTCAATGTGATCTCCTGAAAAATCATCTGGTTTAAAGAAAATAAAAATAATTTCATCTTCTATATCCTCACGAAGATAATTATCACCCTCATCGTTACCAAAATGATAATTTTTGTTATCAATCCGATCATCATAACTTTCATCAGGATTAATTGAAAAATAATTAAGTTCTACTAAATTATCCTTTACTAAATTAACTTCATGATCTTCAATAAAATCATAACCAGATAGATTAATTTGATAAACAGGATCTAAAGTATCATCAATATATCTAATACAAATATCATTAAGAGTATTAATTCCACTTAAATCAGTAATATTCATACAGAATTCAGTAGGTCCATCAATATCATCAATAACAATTTCTCCGATTTCACTCCCTTCACCAAACTCAAATTGACTTTCTATTGAATCATCACCATAATTAAAATAAACTTCAGGATTACTTAAACCAAAACTTCCTGGTTGATCTAATTGATCTTCACCTGTAATTCGATTCAAGATTCTACTTTCTTGAGCTTGAATAGTTAGGTCACCAGAAGTATCTCTTCTTGTACCCACTTCATATAAACTATCTTCATTAAGCCAAATCTCATCATAACCATATCTTAATAAAGCAAAAGGTGGTTGTCTATCGACAGTGAATTCAGTTGAATGTACCTTTTCACCAATTATAAACTCTTCTCCTTCAGCTATTTCAATTTCACAAGATAAATAAACACGATGGTTTGAAGAAAAACTATGTCTTGGAAAACTAAATAATTCATCATATAAATTAATTTCACAATTACCATCATCATCACAATCATCTACTTCATTATCTGAACTAAAGTTGTGATAAGTTTTTGGTAAATCTTGAGTAAGATAAAAATAAGATAAATCTACATTAGAAGAGTTATCAGAAGATAAAGTAAATCTATATTCTCCAGGATTAAATTCATCTTCATCTAAATCAACAGAAAATAATATATCATCATAACCAACTGACTCAATCATTCCTTTAGATGGATTAAACGTTTTTTCAAGATTGTCACTTCCATCTAAATTGTTAATAGAAAGATTAATTTTAGAATAATTTCTAACTCTTAAAGATCCTCTAACAGTATAACTAGTATTAAGAGTACAATTTTGACAAGTAAAATAATTTTCAGGATAATTTTGAACAAATGAAAGATCTTCACTAAAAGATTTAGTTTCAAGAGGTTCATCTAATCTCAGATTAGAGTTATAATTAAAGTTATCATTAACTTCGTTTAAACTCCAACGACAAGAAGAAGCTGTTGTTTCAAAAGTTAAATTCAAATCATCATATCGTGATTTTGTACTCATCCTATCAAGAATTAAATTTTGATCACCTTGTACGAAAAAATATTCTTGATCTTCATTAATATTTCCAGCTTTATCTATTAATGTATAATTAAGTACATATTGTCCATCAGAAAGTTCATTTAAAGTATAATTAATTTCAGAATTTGGTGTTAAATTACCAGAATTAAAGTCACTTAATCTTTCAACAAGTTCATTATCCTCATCATAGACTTCAAATTCATAAAATACTATTTTTTCATCAGTTTTTAGAGATGGCTTAATAGTTACATTTGTTCTCCATCTAGCGATTCTTGTTTCACCTAAAAAAGAAAGAGAAGGATCATATGTATAAGAAAAATTAACTTCTGGTTCAACACAATCAACATAAATATCTTCAATAGTAGAAATAGGATGGTTTTCAATAGATATATTAATATTAGTATTAAAAAGAGTTTTATCAGATAAATCTTCAAAGTCAGAACAAAGATCTAATTCCTTATTTAATACAGAAATAGCATAATTTTCCCTATCAAAAAAACTATCTAAAGCAAAGTTATTCCTTTGATAAAGAGGAAATAAATCCTCATAGCTAAATTTATAAGAATGAGATAAAATATCTTGACCACCATCAATTTCAAAACTTAAATTAAGATAATCAACATGATGATTTTTATAATCAGCAAATAACTCATCATATAATGTAAATAAAAAACCACTTTCTACAGAAATAACAGGAGAAGATTTTTCAATAAAAGGAGTCATCTCTCTATTATAACAAACATATTGATTATATTTTTCTATATCCTCATTATCTTGAACAAGAAAATCATAGTATTTGTTAACATTTGACATATTTACAAGATCAATTTTATAATCAAAATCTGGACTAACTAGGCGATTACAATCTTGCCTTTCATTAATTGAGTCAAATTTACTTCCATCTCTTTTAATATCAGTAGGTTGAAGGTGATCATCAATACAAACATGATCTCCACCTATCATATGTAAAGAACAATCTCCATATGCCTCACAAATTGATTCAAATTTTGAAAAATTATCAAAAAATCTAACAGAAGAATCACTAATATACCCTCTTTGATTAAATAAGTCACAATTTGAAAAAGAATCATATTTTGGTCTAACAACATCATAAGTAGAAGTCTCTGATATTTTTACTCTCTCAAAATCACAATCATAATTTAAACAAGGTGATTCCTCATGAGATTCATCTACAGATAAATAAGAGTAATCATAACAAGAAGATATTTCTTTACACGTCTCAGAAACTATTTTTGAATGTGTATCATCACGAAGATAACAACCTAAATCACAAGTTGCATCTTGATTAGAAACAGCATCAGTTGGTACATCAAACTCATAATCTAAATAATTAAAACTAGAATGAGAAAATAAACCTAATAAAGAACCACAATTACTACAATCAATAATACCATCTTCTAATAGAAAAGCACTTTCTTCAGTTTGTTGACACATATGATCACTTTCACGATCAAAACTTGCAACTTCTCTTGTTCTAGTTTCATCACCCGTGTGATGAATATATGAATAATTACAAGTAAAAACATTATTTTTTAAATCAGTAAAATCTTCATCATACCTAAATAACTGGTCCACAATATGACCACAAAATTTTTCCTGTCCATCATAAAGATCATAAGAAATTTTACAAAAAGAAGAAAAGACAAAAGGATTATCATGAGGGGTAGGATTAGATTTTACTTTATCAAAGAAAGGTTCTTCATAAACCGATTTTACAAAAAATTCATATCCTAAGTCAACAGGTAAGTTTCCGACAGTAAAACTATCTTCAGGATCTTCAATAGTATCTAATAAAATCACTTCATCATTCCTTTCAAAGTTAATTAAACTATTAATATCATTATCATATGTAACTGAAGAAACATTTGCATAAAGTTCATAATAATCAGGATCACAAGAATCAATAATATCAAAAGTAACACTTAAATCATCATAAGACATTTCAGAAATCTCTAACTCAACACCTGGTTTATCAAAAGTACAAGAAATATCACCTAAAGTAATTTCTTCTAAAGCTTCTTTGTCATCATCATCACAATTAAAAGTTCTTTGAAAAGTTTTTCTTTCTAAACCTTCTTTTAAAAATATAAATTCATAAGTATTATCACACATTAATTCAAAATCAGCATTACCTTCATTATCTGTATCTTGAGAATGATCTAAAGTAATATAATTTGACTCAAATTCTTCTTCCTCATGACTTGTAACTAATATTTCAACATCTTCTATAGGTTCATCATTAATATAAAATACTGAAAAACTCAAATCAAGAAAATATTTATTTGTTAATTCAATATTATCTTTCTCAATATTAATTGTAGATGGAGTAATTTGTCCTTCTAAATCATCGTTAGTAATACCAATATTTTTTGATTCAAAGTAAAGCCCATCATAGGGATCAAGGGCTCTTAAAGTTGCGGAACCATCATATAAAATTTCTTCAGGAAGATTATAATTGCCATTTGAATCACTTAAACCACGAATATTATCATGAATAACATTGGTTCCTTTCATATCATCACCATCATAAATCTCTCCATTAAAATCACCAGAAACAGAACCAGAAACATTTAAATTAACTTCATTAACATCAAAAATAACTTCAATATTTTCTTTATCATTATCAACATAAATTTCTTTTTCATAAGTATGTGTCATTCCACCAAGTTCAGCAAATAATCGAATTGTAAACTCTCCAGTTGGAACTTCTTCAAAATTAAATTCTGAATGTCCTCCATCTGAAGAAACAGAAGAATCAAAATCATCAATTAAATTAATTTCATGATAATCCCAACGACCAAAACCATCATCAGAATCATCAAATGTCAAATTATAATAAACATCCCCTGAAACATCATGTCTAAAATCACAAGGTTCATCTTGAATTGAACCGGCACAACAATAAGTTTCATCACCTTTAGGTAAATTTTCTATTAAATCATCACCACAATAACAGAAATCAATCTCATCATAATTTGGAAATGTGTTACTGAAAATTTCTAACGGATGATTTTCAATATTCTCATTATCTATATAAAGAACTTCAGGACAAGAAATATCTTCAGGACGAGGATCAATGTTAACAGAACAACAACGATCATCATTACTTATTATACCTTGAAGACCTCTACAAACTTGTTTATCTAATTCAGAATAATCAGCATCTCTTATTCTTTTTTCATCACCACAAGTTCCATCTATTTCACAACGAGAATAACAACTTTGACCGGAGTCACAACCATCATAATCTAGCTCTGGTCCAACACCATAATCTGGATCACAACAACTCCCTACTTCATGACAGTGATCAGCTTGTTGACATAAAGAAGATCTAGGACATTCAGAACAAAATATATCATTATGAACATCACCATCAAGATTAAAATCATTCCACTCACCATCATCCCATCGATATGTTGTTAAAAGATCATGTTCAAAATCACAAGAAGTATCTGTACAAACAGAATCATGACCACATAATGAACAATACTCATCTCTTTGATTACTATCATCTAAATCATAAAAAATAACTTCATCACTACCATTACAATAAGCATTTTCACTTAGTATACAATTTGATCTTTGTGAATGAATAGTATCATCAAATGAATAAAAACCATCTTCTCTCTTTCCTTCATCATCATCATAAGGAACATGATTACAATCAGTATCTGGTTGTAAAACACATTCAGCATTTGAATCACAGAAGAAAGAATTGTCACAAAAATTAGGGTGTTGTTGAAAAGTTATTTCATTTTCATATATACACTCACCATCATAACATTCAAAATTTTGATAACAAGAAGCTTCATCAGGATCAGAACAAGGACCTCCTTCAACAACAACTCCTTCAAAGTATTTCCCTGATTCACATTCTCTACCATAAATATCAAAAGTAAAATTAACTTCATGAGGGTCATCTATTTGACTATAATGAAATTGTTTTACTTCTTCATTAAATCCAGAAGTAATAGCTGTTAATACAAAAGTGGAATTATAATTAGTTTCAATCTCATATTCTCCGTCTTCAATTAATACAAAATCATTATAATTTCTACCGTCTCTACCTTCAGTGACTAAGAAAATAAATCCTGAATCAACAGGTTCATAATCTCCTGTCGAATTTATTCTATCTACAGACCCATATATCGTTTTTGGCTCTTCAAAGAAATCATGTTCAACTTCATAGTCAATATCCCAGTTTTGAATTTCACCTGCTTCAAAATAAAAGTGTTCCATTAAAGGAGGATAACCTAATATATAAGAATAAACAGAAACAGAACCAATTGGAACATCCATTGAATAACTATCGTCTTCTCCTCGAATTTGTTCTTCTCCATACCCGATAAAAACTTCATCATAATCAACACCTGTAGGAGGAACCAAACTACCTTCTAATGTTCCTTTACCTTCTTCATAGTAAAAATCAATATTTAATGTGGAATCAAAAACACCCTCAGATTCTAAATTTGAGTCATCATCATATTCATATATTTGCCAGTGTGTTTTATTTAATATTAATCTATGTTCTTGAGTATAACCATCTCTTTCAAAAGAAATTGTTGTATCAACAGAGTCTGTTGTAAGGAAAAAATTAAAAGATAAAAGACCGTCATCATCAGTAAAACCTTGATAATTACTATTTTCAATAGAAAATTCTACTAAAACATCATCAACAAAATCACCATCTAATTCAATAGATAAATTAAGAGATTCCTCATCACAATTAAACCATTCTCTTTCAGGATAAGTATTTCTTAAAAAATCCTCATCTGCACCATCCTCAAAAATCTCAGCTGAATCAATTGCATTACAAGCAGATCTTGAAGTTAAACCACAAAATTCTACATCATAAACTTCATTTTTACAAATAACTAACTCACAGTCACCACCTTCTTCGTTTAAATCAGAAATATTTCTTGAATCATCAGTAAAAGAATAATCATCAGTATCATAATACTCACATAAATCTGTGTTTTCTACATCTTGACATTCAAAAAAGTCAGAAGAAGGAGAACTTGAATCAGTTTCATCTGGGACACAAGTTGCAGAATAAACAGAAATAGAACTAATAAATAGTAGAAAGATTACTAAGATCCCAAAAAATACTTTCTTATTCACAGGAAAATAACCTCATTTAAGTTCTTAAAGTTTTTTCACTACAATATAGTAGACATAGGAATAGTGTTATTTTGAATATTATTAAGACTAAAACATCATTTAACATATATAAATCTTTTCAAGTTTTTTAAAAAAATAGTCAAATTAAAACTTAAAATGTAAGATTAGAAGAAATCATTTAAAAAATATAAAACAAATTTAGCTCATATATTATTTATATTTAGGAGGAATTTTATACATGATTAAAAATATATCAAAGTAAAAATCTGCTGATTTGCTTATAAAAAATAAAAACTTATCAAAAAAGATAAAAAGAGTATAAAATTCCGACAAAACATCACAAGATGAAAAACGAAGACATATTCTTTAGGTAAAACGTAGACTACTTTCGTAGAAGATAAAACGTAGACTAATTACTAAACTAAAAATAGCGAAGTTTTTTGAACCTAAAAAAGTGAAGAAGATAAAGTGCTAAAGAGTATAGAAAATAAAAACCTAAAGAGAAAATCTATCAAAATCATCTAAGGAAAAGGAACTTAAAAGAATCAAATAAAAAGAAATAGAATATTATAGAAACTAACGTGCCATATGAAATATGGTACCATCCTGCTCAATTTATTAAACTAAAGTTTAGAACTTGTTAAATTAAAAATTTAAAAGCATATAAAATCAGAGATTACTAAACTAAAGTTTAGAAGTGTGTAATATAAAATTACAAACTTTTAAGGGTGTTTAATCATAGATTAAAAACTTACTAAACTAAAGTTTAGAACTTGTTAAATTAAAAATTTAAAAGTGTGATAAAGATTGAGCTAAAGAAATCATCTACGTTTAATCTTCTTCGAAGTTAGTCCATCAAAATCATCTAAATAAAAAAAGTTTATAAAAAACAAAAAAAAATGAATAGAATATTATGGGAACCACTGTGCCATATGAAATATGGTACCATCCTTATCAAATTTGATAAAATTTGTTTGATAAAGATTGAGATCAAATCATCTAAGAAAAAAAGGATAGGAGTTTATAAA
>CAZXZL010000003.1:0-4023 GCA_964645415.1 uncultured Methanosarcinales archaeon
TATTATTATTATTATTATTATTATTATATTATTGTTTTTATCTTTATTAGGTGTTTATATAATGAAAGACGATTTTATTTCTATTAAGGATTCTTTTGAAAAAGTTGGTGAATCCGCTCAAATTAGAGGTTGGGTTTATCGTGAAAGAGGTTCTAATAAGTTTAAATTTATTGTATTACGTGATTCTTCAGGTATAATTCAATGTGTGATTTCTAGAGACCATATTGGTGATGAAGCTTTTGAAAAAGTTTCAAATGTAAAAGTTGAAGCTAGTATAAAGATTAAAGGTGAAGTTAAGGAAGATGATAGGGCTCCAAGCGGATATGAAATATTTGTTGATGAGTTTGAAATTATTGGAGAAAGTCCTAATTTTCCTCTTGGTAAAGATCAATCCCGTGAATTTTTAGATAATAATAGACATTTAAAGTTAAGAACTTCTAAAATGATAAATGTTTTAAAAGTTAGAAGTTCTTTTATCCAAGCAAGAGATAAATTTTATCGAGATAAAGGATTCTTTAGATTTGATGCACCAATTTTTCAACCAAGTCAATGTGAAGGAGGAAGTACTTTATTTGAAGTTAATTATTATGATGATAAAACTTATCTTTCTCAATCTTGGCAACTTTATGGTGAAGCAGGAATTTTTAGTTTAGAAAAAATATACAATTTAGGTCCTACTTTCCGTGCTGAAAAATCTAATACTTCAAGACATCTTTCTGAATTTTGGATGGCTGAAATGGAATCTGCTTGGATGGACTTAGATGAAGTTACAAGTTTTGCAAAAGAAGAATTAAAATATTGTATTGAATATGTTGCAAAAGAAAGAGATAAAGAATTAAAATCTTTAGGACAAGATCCAAAAAAATTAATTGAAATGGTAAATAAAGATTGGCCTAATATAAAATATAGAAAAGCTTTAAAAATATTAAAAGAAAAAGAGAATATGGATATTGAGTTTGGAAAAGATCTTAGGACTATTGAAGAAAAAAAATTAATGAAACATTTTGATGTTCCTGTTGTTGTAACTCATTATCCTAAAGAGACTATGGCTTTTTATAAACCAAAAGATGAAGATAATCCTGATGAAGCTTTATGTTTTGATATGCTTGCTCCTTCAGGTTATGGTGAAATTGTAGGTGGGAGTGAAAGGAGTTTAGATGTTGAAGATATGAAAAAAAGATTAAAAGAAGATGGGGAAGATATTTCTAATTATGATTGGTATTTTGATACAAGAAAATATGGAAGTGTTCCTCATTCAGGATATGGTGTTGGTGTTGAAAGAGTTGTTAGTTGGATTTGTGGATTAGATAATATAAAAGATGCAATTCCTTTTCCAAGAACACCAACCAGATATAAACCTTAAATGTGAAATAGATTTATCTTTATAGAATTAAAGAGGTTTTTTCCTCTTAATTCTAGATTTTATTAATAAAAATAAATTTGATGTTGATTTAGAAAATTTATTAATGTCTAATTATTTTTTATTCTACTACTCATAACTTCTTTAAATATATTATATTCTAAAATATTATCACATTAAAAGATTCATATTAACAAAATATAAATATCTATCATTCTATTATGTAATATTAGTGATATTTATGGAATTATATCATCGTTTAAAAGATAAAGATGAAAGATTATTTTCTTATTTTACAATGGAAATAGGTTTGAAACCTGAAATTAAAACTTATAGTGGTGGACTTGGTGTTTTAGCAGGAGATACTGTAAAGTCCTTTGCAGATAAATCTGTACCTATGGTTTGTGTTACATTATTAAACGAAGATGGTTACTTTAAGCAAGTAATTGATGATGAAGGTAATCAAATAGAAAAAGAAGATGCTTGGAATAAAGAAGAACAACTTGCAAAAATAGATACTCAAGTAGAAGTAAAAATAGAAGATAGAACAATAAAAGTAGGTGCTTGGGAGTATCAAGTGAAATCAAAAGATGGTTATATAGTTCCAGTTTATTTCTTAGACACTGATATCGAGGGAAATAGTGATTATGATAGAACGTTAACTAAAAAACTTTATGGTGGTGATAATTATTATCGCTTATGTCAGGAAATTGTATTAGGTGTTGGTGGAGTAAGATTTCTAAAGAAGAGAGGTTACAATAATCTTTTAAGATATCATATGAATGAAGGTCATGCTTCTTTTTTAACATTAGAACTTCTCAAAGAACTTAAAGATAGAGATGAAGTAAAAAAGAAATGTGTTTTTACAACACATACTCCTGTTTCTGCAGGTCATGATAAATTTCCACAAAATATGGTAGAAATAGCTTTAGGTGATTTTGTACCAGATGATATGTATCAAGATGGTACTCTTTCTATGACTTATTTAGGTTTTAAATTAAGCAATTATGTAAATGGTGTTGCTAAAAAACATCAGGAAGTAACTCATAAAATGTTTCCTGATTTTAAAGTGGATTACATTACTAATGGAGTTCATTCTAAGACTTGGACATGTGATCATTTTAAAAAATTATATGATGAAAAAATACCTACTTGGAGAGAAGACCCATTTGCATTAAGGTATGCTATTCAACTTAATTCGATTGATCTTTGGAATGCTCATATAAATGCAAAAAAAGATCTAATTAATTTAATTAAAGATAGACAAGACCTTGAATTTGATGAGGAAGTATTTACTATTGGTTTTGCAAGAAGAGCTACTTCTTATAAAAGAATGGATCTATTATTCCAACATATTGAAAGATTAAACAAAATTGCAGAAAAACATGGTGAATTACAAATTATTTTTTCTGGAAAAGCTCATCCTCGTGATATTGAAGGAAAAAATTTGATTAGAAAAATAATAAACACTAAAGAAAAATTAAATGATAAAATCAAACTTGTTTTTTTAGAAAATTACAATATGAAGTTAGCTAAAAAGTTAATTTCAGGTGTTGATCTTTGGTTAAATACTCCTAAAAAACCACTAGAAGCATCTGGGACTAGTGGAATGAAAGCTGCATTAAATGGAATTCCTTCTTTATCTGTTCTTGATGGTTGGTGGATTGAAGGACATATGGAAGATTTTACCGGATGGTCTATAGGATATGATGATGAAGAAAGTGAGAATGAAAAAGATGCAGAAGATATATATTTTAAACTTGAAAAATTAATACTCCCTAAGTTCTATAATAATCGTGATGAATATATTGAAGTGATGAAAAAATCAATTGCTTTTAATGCATCTTTTTTTAATACAAATAGAATGGTATCTCAATACATATTAAATGCATATCTTAATTGATTAATTAAGTGATATTATTTTTCTTTTTCTTATTTTTATTTTTTAGTAGATTTCTTTTTATTTATTGAAATCTTTTTATAGAAATGATTCTAATTTGTTATATGTTTATTCCTAAAGTTAATTTTAGGACTTCAAATATTGATAAGATTTTTCCTTTTATTCATGAAATGTTAAATATGAATGAAAGTAATTGGGATTGGTCTAATGTTTTTTTTAAAAATTATCCTAAGTTAAAAAGTAAACTTAGTAATGAAAATAACATAAAAAAGAGGAAAAAAATTGAATATAATTTCTTTAAAAAATATTTTGAAAAAAACAAAGAACAGTTTTTAATGATTCAAAGAAAGTTTCAAAAAAACTGGAATGAAATAAATGATGATGTGATGATAGCTTTATCAGACATTATTGAGACATCATGGTCAAAAGAAGATAAACCAATTTATGCATATATTTCTTTAAGTCCAATATGTCCTAGAGATATTATTAAAAGAGAATTTTTTGTTTTTTACAATATTAATGTTAAAAAAATGAAATCTATTACAATTCATGAGTTACTTCATTTTATTTATTTTAAAAAATGGTTAAGTATTTTTCCTAGTACAAAAATTGAACATTTAGATTACCCTTATTTAGTTTGGCATTTAAGTGAAATACTTACTGAAGTTATATTAAATGATCAAAGAATTCAAAATGTTTTTAGATATAATTTTAAAACATATGATGAGTATAGAAAAATAAAGATTAATAATAATAATAATAA
>CAZXZL010000003.1:4123-42609 GCA_964645415.1 uncultured Methanosarcinales archaeon
TAATAATAATAATAATAAATATTTATTAGATTATTTTTTTGAATTTTATAATAAAAGAGACAATTTTGAAAATTTTCTAAAATCTTCTTGGAGTTTTATTAAGAAGAATCAAAATTTAATTATTAATACTTAATTTTTAGGTTTTAACCTAAATATTGATATTAATTTAAATAGTTCTTACTTGAATTAGTTAATACAATGGAAAAAAAAGATATAATATTAATTTTAATTGTTGTTTTTATTTTTAGTGTTGCTTATACAATGAGCACTATGGAAAGAAATGGTGAAAAAGTATGTTATGATTTATATTCTCCTGTTTGTGGTGTTGATGGGAATACATATGGTAATGATTGTTATGCTGAAAGAGAAGGTGTTGAAATTGCTTATGAAGGAGAATGTAATTCTAAAGAAGAAATATCTTTAAAAGATTCTTATGGTAATAAAGTTCCAAAAGACTGTGTAAACTGGTTTGATGGATGTAATAATTGTAGAGTTTCTGAAGATGGAAAATTAGCTTGTACTTTAATGTATTGTGATGAGAATATGTTGTCTGAACCAGAATGTAAATTATATGAAGATGAAGTTAAAGATGTAAATGAAGTTGAAGAAACAGATATAATTAAAGAAGAATTAAATGAGAGTGAATTCAAAGAGAATGAAACTTCATTTTGTCCAGCTGTTTATGCTCCTGTTTGTGGTGTTGATGGAAATACTTATGGGAATGATTGTGAAGCAAATGTAAACGATGTTGAAATTGCTTATTCTGGTGAGTGTAGTAATTCAAATGATAATAATTTTGAATCTAATCAAGAAGAAAATTTAAGTATTGATTCACCAAAGGACTATTGTGAGAAAAATGATGGGAATTGGGTTGATGATTATAATGAATGTGAAATGATATCTTTAGAAACTTGTGAGAATTTAGGTGGAGATTTTTTTGAGTGTGGGTCTGCTTGTAGACATGAAGAAGGTGAAAATATTCCTTGTACATTACAATGTGTCCCTTATTGTAAAGTATAATTTTTTCTTTTTTTTTTTTATTTAATTTCTTTATCTTTCTTTTTTATTTACTCTCTTTAGAAAAATATATTAACTTAGAATAAAAATTTATTTTATTATGTGGTATATCTATTTATTAAGATTGAAAGATAATTCTCTTTATACAGGGATAACCAAAGACATCGAGAATCGTATTGAAACTCATCGTTCTGGAAAAGGTAGTAAATATGTAAGGAGTAGATTACCTTGTAAATTAGTTTATAAAGAAAAAGTTAAAAATAAAAGTTTAGCATTAAAAAGGGAATTAGAAATAAAAAGTTGGTCTAAATCCAAAAAAGAAAAATTGGTTTTTGATTACAAAAAGAAAAATACTCAAAAAAATTAATTATATTTTATAAAACGCCCAAGCCGGGATTTGAACCCGGGGCACAAGCTCCGCAGGCTTGTATTTTATCCACTAAACTACAAGGGCTAAGAAGCAATGAAACTGAATTCATCATTTATCTGATTTTCATTAGATTGATAATGTATTGATTTTGAAATTATGTCATAAATTCCTTTTTCATGTCCTGCACCAACAACTGCTAATACATTTTCTTTTGTTCTCATTAATTTAAGTAGTCTTTCAGCCATATATTGGTTTCTCTCTTCAACCATGACTTTATATACTTTTGGAAAACGTTCTTTTGTTTCTTTTAATAATCTCTCTAATGTTTCTTCATCTGGAACTGACTTAAGGTCAATATTATATTTTTTTGTTGTTCTTGTAAATATACTTTTTACTATGTCTTTAAATGTTAAAACATTTTTTAATCTATTTATTGTTATATTTATTGGTTGATCAATTAAAGAAATTCTTTTTTTATAATCTAATGATGTTTTAATTGCATCTTTGAACTCTTTACCAGGTGAAACACCCACTTTTTTCCCCATATGTTTTTGAATTTTATGGAGTACAAATGCAACAGTCCCTCCAAATATACCTATTTGTCTAATCATTTGAAAAAAACTCGGCCTCTCTCCTCTTAAAATCCCTACAAATCTATTATTGTCTAATTCTAAAGCTACAATATCTGCATATTCTTTTATCTCTTTTACTACTTCATCAGCTGACTCTTTAGAAATATGAGATGTGCCAATAATTTTTAAATTTTTTATTTCTTTCATAAATATCTTTCCTTAAAATTATTCTAAAAGATATAATCTTTTTTCTTCAATAGTTTTATAATTATAATATTTTTCAATTAGAATTGAATCATTAAAAATTTTAAATTTTGATGTTTTATAATTAAAATCGAATTCATGTTCTTCAAATTTTATTTTCACAAAGTCGTTTTTAATACTCAATTTTTTATATTTATCAAACCCTTTAACATTCCAAAGATCATCTTTATTTGATTTATAATATATTAAAACATTTGATTTTTCTTCTAATGTATTTTCTATATCTTTAATAATAGTTTCTTCATCTTCAGAAATTATTTTTTCTAATTCATTCATTGTTTTTTTTAAACTATGTTTTTATATAAATGTAACGTTGTTATGTGTTTTTCTAATATAAAGATAATAATTTTAGAATCATAATATTTAAATAATCACATATTACTTTTAGTAATAACCCCGACTTAATTGAGGTTTTTCTATTATGGCATTATTTGGTGGTCCAACAGAAAAGGAAGCAGGTGAATATGAAGTTCTTAGAGAAAGTGATGAAGTTAAAATTTATGTACATTGTGATAAGTGTCCTAGGAGTCCTTCATTAGAAGATGATAAGGTTTGTATGTCAGAAACTTTTGATAAATTATTAGAAGTTCCTGAAGCAACTAAATTAGTTTTTCATCAAGGTAGAGATTATGAATATGATGAAAAACAAACGGCAATGCTTTCTGAATTTGCATCTCTTTATAACAAGTTTATGAAAGATAAAGAGAGATTTGGTTATGATAATTTTAAAGCACCTGGAAAATATGGGAAGTACATGGATTCTGGATATAATAAAATAAAAAATGATATTTTTAAATTAATGAAGGAAGATCCAATCGGGGCTTTTGTTGAAACTAAAAGAGAAATTAGAAGACAGAAAATATTTTTAGATAAAACTGTTGATATAGAATATGAAGATTATGTTAATCGTTATATCTCTGTTTTAGAATATATGGTAGACGAAATGAAAAAAACAAAATTAATTGTTGTTTCTAAGCCATATATCATGGGTTATGAAATAGGTAATAGAGAGGTATATCGAAATTACTTATTTCATCCTAGAATTAAGCCTGATTTTATGCATACAAAAGTAATGACCAGTTATCCTACTGAAGGTTATGAAGTTGATAGTTATGAAGTCTTTGGAACAGATGTTACTATTTTTGAATTTGAAGATAAAGTACAAACACTTTATCATATGATCCCTCCTGAATTTAAACTTTCTGAAGAACAATATGAACTTTTAGAATTAGCAAGAAGTATTTTATCTGAACATGAACCTGAACAATCTGATTTTGTAGATCCAAAAAGGATGAGGAGTATTTTTAAGACAGTTGGTAAAGAGTTACTAATGGAACTTGTTTCATATAGGGAAACAGATATGTCTGAAGAAGATTTAGATAGTATGGCATCAATATTAGTAAGGTATACTGTTGGTTTTGGTCTTGTTGAAGTTCTTTTATCTGATGAAAAAATGCAGGATGTAAATATTAATAGTCCTTATGGTTCAACTCCTGTTTTTATTGTACATGGAGATCATGGTGATTGTATTACTAATGTTTATCCTACAAAAGCTGAATCTGAATCTTGGGCAGGTAAACTTAGAATGCTTTCAGGAAGACCTCTTGATGAATCTAACCAGATTTTAGATACTCAAATAGAATTACCTAATGCTTCTGTCAGAGTATCTTCAATTACTAAGCCTTTGGATCCAACAGGTCTTGCTTTTTCATTTAGAAGACATAGAAGTGATCCTTGGACACTTCCTTTATTTATTCATGTTAAAACTATTAATGGATTAGCTGCTGGTCTTTTAAGTTTTTTAATAGATGGAACGAGAACATTTTTAATTTGTGGAACAAGGAGTTCTGGAAAATCATCTTTTTTAGGTGGTATGATTGTAGAAATCATGAGACGTTACAGAATTATTACTTTAGAAGACACTCTTGAATTACCAACAGACTCTCTTAGGGAAATGGGTTTTAATATACAACCAATGAAAGTTGCAAGTTCTTTGGTAAAATCCGGAAATGAGATGAGTGCTTCTAATGGAATTCGTTCTACATTAAGATTAGGTGATTCTTCTTTAATCGTTGGAGAGGTCAGGAGTAAGGAGGCTATTGCTCTTTATGAAGCAATGCGTGTTGGTGCTGCAGCTAATGTTGTTGCTGGAACAATTCATGGTGACTCACCTTATGGTATATATGATCGTCTTGTAAATGATATTGGTTTACCAAAAACATCTTTTAAAGCTACCGATATAATTATTATTACTAATCCAATTAAAGCAGCAGATGGTATTCATAAAAAAAGGAGAGTTTTACAGATTACTGAGGTTAGGAAGAGATGGGAAAATGATCCAATGAATGAAGGAGCTTTTGTTGATTTAATGAAATATAATCCTGAAACTGATGAACTTGAGCCAACAGATGCTCTTTTAAATGGAGATTCTATGATTATAAAAGATATTGCTGGTAAAATTACTGATTTTGTAGGAGAGTGGGATTTAGTTTGGGAAAATATTAAGATGAGAGGAAAAATGAAACAACATCTTGTTGATGTTGCCCATGAAACAGGAGATATGGATTTATTAGAAGCTGATTTCGTAATAAAATCTAATGATAAAATGCATCGTTTAATTGAAAAAGTAAGAAAAGATTTAGGTGAAATTGATCATGATGAGATCTTTTTTAGATGGAAAGAATGGCTTAATTATCAATTAAAAAAGAGAAAGAATAAAAAAACTGATTATTACGGTTTATCTAGTAATTAAATTATGAATTTTAACGAAAAACAAGTTAAGGAATTAGCAAACAAATATCAATCACGTTTAAGTAATTTAGAGACAAATAAGAATAATAAAAATAATAACAATAAAAAACCAAAAAAAAATAACTTACAAACTAATGATTTTGTTAATTCAAAAGATTATTTGGAATTTAAAAAACAATTTTTACCTCCTGAATTATCTAGATATGAACAGTTATGTAAAAAATTTGGAGGTTTGTTTGAAGTTAATCCTCCTCATGATGAGAAAATAAAACTAGAAGAATCTATCTCTTATGCTCATCTAAATATTACTCCTCAAGAAGCTCTTAGTTTTTCTTATATTTTTCCTATTGTTTTTATGATTGTAAGTTCAATTTCATCTTTTTTTATTTTTTTTATTTTAACAGGTGGTGAAACATCTCTTTTTTTCCCATTAGTTTCTGTTTTAATTGGTCTATTTTTAATGAATGTTTTAAGTGATTTACCTCATTTACTTTCTGAACAAATGATTATGAAGGCAGGAAGTTCTATGATTCAAGCAGTTTTCTATGTTGTTACTTTTATGAGAAGCTCTTCTAATTTAGAATTAGCAATTAATTTTGCTGCAGACCATCTTCCTTCTCCACTATCATTAGATTTTAAAAAAGTATTGTGGGATGTTGAAAATGGAAAATTTAGTACTGTAAAAGAATCTTTAGATGATTATCTTGTTAAGTGGAGAGGAAAATCTGATGATTTTATTGAAGCGATGCATATGATAGAATCTTCTCTTTATGAAGGTACTGAAGAAAGAAGACTTGAAATATTAGATAAATCTTTACAGTTAATTTTAGATGGAAACTATAATCAGATGCTTCGTTTTGCTAGAGAATTAAAAGGTCCAGTTGCAATGCTTAATATGATGGGTGTTGTACTTCCTGTTTTAGGATTAGTCATTTTACCAATGGTTGTTAGTTTCATGGATGCAGTTAGATGGTTTCATATATCTACTCTTTATAATTTATTACTTCCTGCTGGAATTGCTTATTATTCAAGAAAGATTCTTTTGAAAAGACCTGCTGCTTCAACTGGAAATTCTGACATTAATGTTCCTGTAAATGCCGAAAGTAACTTTTCTTTTGCGGGGATGAGTTTTACTTTAACTCCGATTGTTATTGCTTTAATAATAGGAAGTATTTTTATTTTGATTGGTTTTTCTCCTCTTTTTATGAATGCTGTTGGTATGCCTGATATTACTTTTTCTGCAGAGTATAATATTCAATTTTTAGATTTTCAAATAGATGAAAGTGGTGAAGAAGTTGGACCTTATGGTCTTGGAGCAACTTTAATTAGTTTATCTGCTGTAATTGGTGTTGGAATAATAGTTGGTTTAAGTAAAAAATTAAAGTCTGAAAAGCCCTATAATATGGTCCAAAAAGTTAAAAAACTGGAAGATGAGTTTTCCTCTTCAATTTATCAGCTTGCAAATAGACTTGGCGAAGGAATGCCACTTGAAAAGGCTTTTCAATCAGTTATTTCTTCTTCAAAAGGCTCTGCTACAGAGGAGTTTTATTCTAAAATAAATGATAACATTCGAAGACTTGGTATGAGTGTTGATCAAGCACTTTATGATCCTGAAAATGGTGCATTAAAAGATTATCCTTCTCCTTTAATGCATTCTACTATGAAAATATTAATTGAAAGTATAAAAAAAGGTCCAAGAATTGCTTCTAAATCTCTAATTCACATTTCTGAATATTCAGAGAGTATAAAAAGAGTTAATGAAAGATTGAAAGATTTAATGGCAGAAGTAATCTCTTCAATTAGGTCTCAAATGTCTATGATGGCTCCAGTAATTTCAGGTATTGTTGTAGGTATTACTTCTATGATTATATCTATTATTGGAAGGATTCAAGATGAAGTTGGAGAGATTGCTACTGAATCTGGTGGAGGCGCTGCTGGAGGAGCAGGAATGGGTCTCATGGATGCATTTCAACGAGGTGTTCCAGCATATTATTTTCAAATAGTAATTGGAATATACGTTATTACATTAATTGCTATTCTTTCTAAACTAGTTGTTGAGTTAGAGAATGGTCCAGATGATGTTTTAGAAAATTTTGAACAGGCAAAAAATGTTATTAGAGGTACTATGATTTATTCAGTTGTTTCTTTCTTTACAACACTTGGATTTAATATTATGGCGGCAATTATAATTACAACAATCTAAAAATGGTAATCGAATCAATCATAAAACCAAGAAATGCAATTAATAATCCACATAAAGTGATTTTATATACTTTTTCAGTATCTATACTTGCAATTATACTTTCTTATAATGTTTTTTATGATTTTTCATCTATTGCTTCTCTTGCTTTTATTGTTATAGGACTTCTACCTTTTATCAATAATATTTTGAAGATAGAAGAAGAGATAGACATGACTCTTGAAAATGAAAATGAAATGATTAAACATCATAGAAAAGTTATTACTCTTTTTTTATATATGTTTATTGCAATAACTATGGCTTATTTAATTTTTTATTTAATAATGCCGACAAATGTAGTTGAAACTCTTTTTAATTATCAAATTCAAACAATTAATCAAGTTAATTCTCCTTCTGGTTCTGAAACTATTGTTGCTAATGTTATATCAAATAATCCTTTTTTCATAATTTTATTAAACAATCTTAGGGTTATGTTATTTTGTATTGTATTTTCTTTTTTATATTCTTCAGGTGCTATATTCTTTTTAAGTTGGACTGCTTCTTTAATGGCAGCAGCTATCGGATCCTTTATTAGATCAGGAGTATCTTCGTTATTAGTTCAATTTGAATCACTATCTGGAATTCATTATGTTCAAGTATTATCAATTGGCGTTTTAAGATATTTTATTCATGGTATTTTTGAAATAACTGCTTACCTCTTTGCTGCATTAGCAGGAGGAATAATCTCTTATGCTGTAATAAATCATCATTATCAATCAAAAAAATTTAATGAGATATTACTTGATTCATTTGATTTAATTATTCTTTCAGTAATATTTTTAATATTAGGTTCTTTAATAGAAGTGTATATTTCTCCTTTGATTGGAGGATTTATATGAGGAATGATTTTAATGTATAAAATGGTTGTTGTTGTTAGGAAAGATCTTAAAATGTCAAAAGGTAAATTATGTTCACAGGTATCTCATGCTGTCCTAAAATGTGGATTAAAATCAAAAAAACAAAAAAGTAAGATTTTTTCAATCTGGGAAAAAGAGGGCTCAAAAAAAATAATATTAAAAGTGAATTCATTAGAAGAATTAATTTCATTAAAAAATGATTTAGATTCTAACAATATTATTAACTCTTTAATTAAAGATGCAGGAAAGACTTTTTTTGATGAACCTACTATTACGGTTTTAGCTGCTGGGCCTGATTCTGAAGAAAGATTAAATAATTTTTTTGGAGATTTAAAATTACTTTAGAATGATATTTAAAAAGAAATCACGGAAAGAGAAGAAGAAAAAGAAACGAAAAAAAAGATACAAAAAAAATAAACATGATAAAAAGAGAAAAAAAGAAAAAAGATTTGAGCATTCTGGATTATATGATTTTTTAGTTTATCTTAAATTTTTAATTCAAATCATTTACTTTCCTATTCAATTAATATTTTTTTTTCTTCGTTTAATTAATTTAAAACAATTAATATCTTCATTAGATTCTATAAAAGATTATATTAAAGGTTCAAAGTATACTTTTATAATAGCTTTCCTACTAATTATTACAACTTTTTTTGGTTTTTTTATTTATAATTATAACACATCTATCTATGAAAATCACTTAGTTAATAGTATTGAAAATTTTCAATCAGGAAGATTTCATTCATTAGTTACTTCTATTTTTATACATGGGTCTATCTATCACATGATTTCTAATATTCTAGCTTTAATCTTTTTTGGAAGGATGGTTGAAAGAAGATTGAAATCAAAGTTTATTTTAATCTTTTTTCTTTCTGGCATCTTTTCTAATTTATTACGAATCTTTATAACTAGTTCAGATGTTGGATCAATTGGTGCTAGTGGTGCTATTGCAGCTCTTATCCCTATTGCCGTAATTTCTAATCCTATGTCTATTACTTTCTTCTTTCCTATGCCTATTACAACTATGGGGTTTGCAATCCTTTGGGTAATAAATGAATTTGCAGCATTGTCACTTTCAAATAATATTGCAAATGATGTTCATATCTTTGGATTCTCTTTAGGTTTCATTTTTGGTTTAATTTTTATTCGAAATGCATTTTATAAATTATTAGTGGGTATTATTGCTAACTTAATATTAGGGGTAATTCTTTATTATTTAGGTATAAGTTTTTTATAATTTTTAATTCAAATTAAACATACCTATATTTATAATAGAAACATTTAAATACCAAGTTATTAATTTTATAATGTGATAAAATGACTTTTGCTGAAGCCTTTGAAACATTAATGACTGAGCATGGTGTTGCAATGTATGCTCTTCCTTTTATAATTATATTTACTATTGTTTTTGGTGTATTAGATAATTCTGGACTTTTTTCAAAAAAAGATGGTAAAGATAATGTAAAAAAACCTAAATCAATTTATGTTGTTCTATCATTAATCTTTGCATTTGTAGGAACATATTTTATTAATGAATCTGGTGTTGCTGCCGGTTCAAGATTAGAATCTGCTTTGACTGGATCAATCCCAGTAGCAATTGTATTTATTATTGCTGTTTTATTTATAGTTATTTTAGTTTCTTCTTTTGGTCTTGAAAAAAGCTGGTTAGAATTAGTTTTAGGTAAAGGTGATGATGGTCTTAAAATGAGTGGGATTTTTGTTTTAATATCTGTTTTATTAATTGTAGCTATATTTTTACATACTATTGGAATTTATTCATTTCCTCCTGCTTTAGGTTTTTTAAATACTGAACTAATCTCTTATTTAATTCCTATTTTAACTTTTGGAATTGTAGTTTGGTATGTTGTAAAAGAAGATTGAATTTAATATTTTTTTAATAATTGGTGATAAAAAATGTTTGAACAAATATTCACAGAACTTGCAAATCAAGGAATCATTGATACAGCAATTCCAACTCTTTTAGTTTTTGCTCTTTTTTATGCAGTTCTTTATGAAACAGAAGTAATTTCAAAAAAGAAAGGAATTAATACAGTAATTTCATTTTCATTTGGTCTTTTATTTGCTTATTTTGGAAATCAAATTTATGTTGATTCAGGAATAACTTTAGTTCAATTAATAAATCACTCTATTTTAGATGTCACCATTATTATTTTAGCAGTTATCATGTTATTTGTATTATTAGGATCCATTGGTTATAATGGAGTTAATTTTGCAAATAGTAGTTATACTAAGTGGGGTTTTATCCTATTTTCATTATTTATTGTTGTATTTATTTTTATGCACACTGCAGGATTTTTACCAAGTAATATTTCGAGTACTTTATCTAGTTATACTGAAAGTTTAAGCTTACTTGTTCCAATTGCAGTTTTTGGACTTGTTATTTACTTTGTTGTTAGTGAACCCGTTGAAGAAGATGATGATAAAGATAATGTTAAAGACAAAGCAAAAGAAATAATTAATGACATTGGTAAAGCTGTTGATAAATAATTTATATAGAATAATTTTAATTTTTTTAAAATGGCAACTTTATTAGATTTGGCTTTATTTGAATTCTTTGAACCTCTTTTCATATTTGTACTTATATATGCAATTCTTTATGGTGTTCTTAGTAAAATAAACATGTTTGGTGAAGATAGTTCATCTTTTAATGCTTTAATTTCTTTTGGAGTTTCTTTTCTTTTTATTTTATCTCCTAGTTTAAGAGAAGTAATTTCTATTGCTCTTCCGTGGTATGCTCTTTTATTTGTCGTTTTAGGTTTTATCCTAATGTTCTTTTTATTTTTAGGTGTTGAAGATGATACTATTAAGAGTTTATTTTCTTCGAAAAAATATGGATTTGTTATATTTATTACGATTGTTATTTTTATTATAATATTTGTTTCTTCACTTATGGCAGTATATGGTGATGATTTAAGAGATATGTCTGGAACCGATTACTCTGAAGACGATATCGAAGAAATTCCTGATGAAGCATATGCTGATAATATTGTTTTAACTTTAGTTCATCCAAAAGTTTTGGGAACATTATTTTTATTGGTATTTTCTGGTGCTGTTGTATTTTTACTTAGTTATTCTGAGTATGACATTTATGACTGAGATGACTTTTTAGTAGCAACAAAACTTTAATAAAATTAGTTACGATATTTTAATATGGCTGGTGATTCTAATAGTGGACAAGGTAATGTTAACAATAGTCCTTTTTCTAATAAAGTTAAAAATCAAAGTTCACAAGATGATGATAACCCTGTAAAAAAGATGCGTGATTTAATGCGTAGAATTCGTCTTGTTGAAGAGAGGATGGAATCATTAAGAAAAAAACTTCAGTTAATTGAAGATAATATGCTTAAAAATAATAGAAATTTCAAAGATGATGTAAAACATGTAAAAGATGAAAATGTTGATTTAAAATTAAAAATTAAAAATATAAATGATGATATTAATTTAATTATTAAAGAATTAAAAAGTGCTCCTAAAAAAGAAGATGTAGAAGAGTTAAAAAAATATGTTTCTTTATGGGAACCGATTAATTTTTTAACAGAAAATGATGTTAAAAACTTATTAGATTGGAAAGTTGAAGAAGTAGTAGAAAAGAAACTTTCTCAAAAATTAAATGGTGATAAATATGCCTCAGAATGAACAACTTGATGAAGCTATTCAAAATACAATTGAAGAAATTACTGAACAAATTATTGAAGAAAAATGGAATGAACTTGTCGATATTATGAATAAGGTAATTGATTGGAAGAATGATGCAGAAGAAAGAATTACTAAATTAGAACAAAAAATAGAAGATGTTAGAAATTCTTTTCAAACATTAGAAAAATCTGTTATTAATAAAGTTGGAGAATATGATCAAAATGTTATGGAAGTAGGAACAAATGTTAAGGCTTTAGAAAAGGCTTTTCAAAAAATTGTTCCTCAATTTACAGAAGATGTTCATGAGCTAAGAAGAGTTGTAAAGTATTTAAAAGATATGAGAAAAATAGATATTAATCAAGTTGAGGAAGATGATAATAATTTAGCTGATGAAAAAGTTTCAAGTTCTAAATAATTTTAATTGGTAGTGATAAATAATGTCAAGAAAATCAAGAGGAATTGATGCTGAAAGAGAACTTTTACATATGTTATGGGATGAAGGTTGGGGTGCTATGCGTGTTGCTGGATCTGGTGCGATGAAGTATCCTAGTGCTGATGTTGTTGCAGGAAATGGTTTTCGTAGAATTGTAATGGAGTGTAAAAAATCTAAAAACGGTAGAAAATATATAAGTAAAGATCAAATTGAAGAGTTAAAAATTCTTTCTAAAAAATTTGCTGCTGAACCATGGATTGCTGTTAGGTTTCCACAAAAAATTTGGGAGTTTTTCATGCTTGAAGATCTTGATGAGAAGAAAAAGAGTTTTGCTATTAATAGAGAAAAATCTATTACTTTTAAGCAAGTAATTGATAATTATGACTTCTAAATTTTATCATTTCAGATTTTTTTAGTTTTCAGAGAAAAAAAGAGCGCCCAGGAGGGGATTTGAACCCCCAAGCTCCGAAGAGCACTGGATCTCAAGTCCAGCGGAATACCAGGTTATCCGACCTAGGCATAGTATTATTTGTTAAGAGTTGGTTTTATTTATATCTTTCATTATTTTTATTTATCTTTTTAGTTTTGTGTGAAATTTTATTTCTTTTTATTTCTTTTTCTATTAGTTTTTTTTTCTTAGATGATTTGTTCTCAAATTTTATCGAATTTGATAAGGATGGTACTATACTACCTGTAGCACTGTAGTTTCTATTAAATTCTATTTGTTTTTATCTTATTCATATAATTACTTTTTTTTAGATGATTTTGATTTCTACTTTCTTTAGCTAAAGAAGAATACATACTGCACACTTAAACGAATAAATACACTTTAGCTAAAACGAATACAGACTCTTTAGCATAATCTTTTTATTATTAATATAAATATATTTTAGTATACAAAATAATATAATAGATTAGAAAAATATATAAATTAACAAAAAGGATATTTGATAATGGTAGAGTATACTATAGCGCATGCTACAATAGCCCTGTTAATAATCGCAGTTGTAGGAGGAGTAGGATCCACAGTAATAACTGATGCAGAAAGTGATATTCTTGGAATTTGGGGTGAAGATCAAGAAGAGGATGTAGGATTTGAGCCGTATGAACCTGAATTAACTCAAAGTGAAAATGTTGTAGTCGATAATGTAATGTATTTTAAAGAAGGTGTTGAAATTTTTGAAAGGATTTCTTCTGACATTGTAAGTAATGAAAATCAAGTTGATTCAATCACTGGTGCTGGTTTTAGTTCACCTGTTTCAACCCAAGATTTACCAAGTGATATAAATGGTTATACTATTTATGATTTAATTTCTGAAACCAAAAATTATTATTCTGATATTGAAGACCCTAATTATAAAGATATAAATAACCCTTGTACAGATTATCTTGACTCAGGAAATCCTTCTTTTAAATTATCTATAGATAATAGTGATGAAGAAAATAGTAATCAAGATACTTTGAATACATATTTTTGTGGTGCTTTTGAGTTAGATAATAAAGATGATTTTCCGGATTATATTAAATATGAAAAAGATGATAATAAGTTAACAATCCCAGTTAGCCATAGTCCATTTTCAGAACTTTTCTTAAACTATCAAAATATATTACCTAATGAAGGGCCAAGAACAGATGCTGGTCAATGGAGTACTGGTGATATGAGTCATTTGTTTAGTGAATCTCCTTTAAATGAAATAAACTTAGTTTTTCAAGTAGAGGATTATAGTGGGGATATGACTCATATTATTGTACCTTTTGATACTGACCCTGAAGACTTTGAATTTTTTTACTTTGAAGATACTGAGTTAGAGTATAGTATTGCCCCACTTGTATTTAATGGAGGTTTTACAATACCATACTTTTACTTACCTGAACCTTGTTATGATGGAGATGGTGAGTTTGAAGATGAATGTCTTGGACAATCAAGTGGTTTTTTGGGAAGTTTTAGAGATTATTTAAATCAAAATTATAACTATCCTTCTTATCTTTTTTATTATGATTCTTTTCCTGAATCTGAAGAAGCTCATTGGGATTTTGATGAAGGAACATCTTTTTTCTGGGATATTATGTTCTCAGATTTATCTTATATTTATGATTCTATTTCTTCTCTTTTTTTAACAGAGGATGATGAAAATTTTGAAACGGATGGTGATATTTTTAATCATTTAGATGAGTCATATCGTGAGGGTGGAATTTTATACATGATGGGTTACCATGGTAATACTTCTAGAATCGTTCTTAATTATATTTTAGAAATTACAAAAGATAATAAAAAAGACATGATGGAAGATTTTTTGAGAGGTGATATACACAATGCTTGGAATAATGCTCCAGATAGAATCATGAAAAATTTATTTTTAGATTTCTTTACAATTGAAGAAGAAAATGAACTTAGAGATAATACAATTAGTATTATTGAACGTTCAGTTTATAGTGATTACGTAGATAATGTTTTAATGTTGCTTGATATAGAACCAAAAGTTACAGGATTTAATAATCAAGTTTCTGATTTTTTAGACCAATCTGATTCAAAATATATTTTAGAAGATAAATTAATGGAAGAGTATAGCGAGTCAAAATCAAATTTTTATTTATCTACATTAGAACAAATGGGTTCTTCTAATTTCTTTGATGCTTTTTCATCAATTGATCATAAAATATTACTTTTAAAAAATTATGAAAATAAAAACTATAATAAAAAAGACTTTAATCTTAATAGTTATCTTAATGATTTATCAAGGACTAAATCTGATGATGTCATTGAAAGTACTTTAAAGTTTAGTAGTATTCCTATTAATGAAGATTTAGAAAATTTCATTAAAGAAGTCGGATTAGAACGGTTTCATTCTTCACTAGAAAATTATTTTTCTTCTGGAAATAACTGGGATGATTTTTTTAAATCTTTTACTGGAAAAAACTTTAACTCTTTTGATAATTTCATATATCAATATCCTTATTCAGAGATTAGTAGTTTTTCCGAATCTGAATTAGCTAGTTTAGGAATTTTTTTCATTATTGGAACTGAAAAATATCAATATAAATATTTTAGGGATTTCTTATATAACAATCAACTTGAAGAGGATTTATACCTTGCTTCTGCTCAAAGTGGAAACAATTATGCTTCTTTTGAGATTGATAGTCCTCTATTTATAGATAAAGGAGGTGAAAATGTACCACAAAATTTTCATCTTATTTCACCTTGTCTTACTAACATCGATTTAACTTATGATAAAACATATTATGAAATTGGGTCAAATGTTATCTACTTTCATGATGGTGTTTTACGGTTAAGTGATTCTTTAGAATCTGAGATAAAAGAAGATCTTTTATGTGAAAAAGAATTTATTTTTGACCCTTATTTTGATTTAGAAAAAGATGATAGAGATGATTTGAATAATTACTTATTTGATCAATACTTTAATGATGATAAAAATCTGTTTTTTGAAATGATCTTTGAGAGTGATTTCTTTGATAAAAATTCTATTTTTGAATTCTATGATAATTTATATGAAGAATGTTTAAATGATTTATATTGCCATTTCTTTTTAGATGCATATCATTTAGATGAGGTTGCTGGAGAGATTTTATTTCAATTTTTTTCAGGCTTCCATAATTTTGGTGACTCCTTTCAATTTTATCCTATTTTTGGAAATAAAACTGATGGTGTTTGGAACTTTAATTTTGAATCGACTTTTGATGAGGGGCATCATAGTTATAGTTCTGCTAAGGGGGACTTTTTTATAACTTCTGATAATATTCCAGCTTTTTTATTTCCTATTGCTTTAAGACATCGTTACCCACAATCTGATAATTTAAATGATGCAATTGACTCTGCATTTAATGAATTTAATAAACTAAAACAGATTGAGGGAGAATGTAGTGAAATTATTTCATTAGTTGATGAGTATTTTTATTATGATTTTTATACAAAAATTAGAGGAAAAACTAGCGTATATGATTACTATTATTCTTCGGGTTCTCATAATTTTATAGATTCAGAATATCCTGAAAATTCTTTTTATGATTATTTTTATGTTAATGAGTATACCTCTTCTGAAATTAATGACTTTAATGAGATTCTTTCTGAAGACCATATTCAAAAGTGGTTAAATGATAGAATTGGAAAGTTTAAATATGATTCTACTAAAGAAAATTTTATGTGTATTGAATATGTTGAAGAGTATATTTCAAATAAAGTAGATAACATTTTAGAATTAAAAGAGAGTTCTTCTTGTAATGAAGAGGTTAATTTAAATACTGGAGAAAGTATATCCTCGAGAATATCTACTAGTGAACGTAATAATATTATTATGCCAAATGAACCTTGTTTTAATGATCTCTTTCATCTTGAAAATATATTAAGTACCTCTTATTTACCTTTTGTTATAGATTCTTTATACTACGGAAAATCAAATATTGATAAAAATAATAGATACAATGAATTTATTGAAGAATTAATTTTACCTACTGTTTATATTGATGAAATAAGAAGAAATCATCAATCGATTTCAACATCAGATGAGAATTACAAAGAAAAGAATCCTGAACTTAATACATACTTAAAACCATTTTCCTTTTTCTTTCAATTTTTATATCAAGATGTTGATGATAATTTAATTGTTTCTGATTTAGATGATAAAATAAATAATTTATGTTCTGTTCCAGGGAGTTGTAATTATGAAGAATTAGATTATTTGAATTTTTCTGAATTAATTCATGAAAATAGTGATAATTTTAATACTTTTTATTCTCCTTTTAGAGATTTTTTATTAATCCCAGATGATTTTGAGAGATTTAATTTAGACTTTAGTGAATCTGATAGTTCTGATGAAATCTATTCTAACCTTGAAAATATGTTTTCTTCAAAAGGTACCATGTGGAAAGATGATTATTTTGATATGATTTCTTTTATTAATCAAAATACTGATGGTGATTCTAATAATTTACTTTTTGATTTTTATGAACAATTATATTCTGATTGTCTTTCTAATTTAGAATGTTCAATGTTTTTAGAATATTATAATCTTGATGAAGTCGTTGGAGAAATTCTTTTTAGATATTTTTCTGATTATTATCGATTAAATGAGATGTTTATAAGCATTGGTAGTAGTAGTTATTGGGATAATAAAAAACTATTTGTTACAGAAAGGAACATACCTTCTTTTTTATTTCCTATTGGATTAATGTATCGTTATAATACTAAATCTCTTGATGATGCATTAGATTTAGCAATCAATGAATTTGATAATGAGATAAGTTCTGATTTAAGTTGTAATCAAATTATAAATATGGTTGATGAATATCTTTATGTTGATTATTTTAATAACAGACATTCTAGTGAATCATATTATGATGTATTTACAAGGGAAGGGGCAGGAATCGGTGCAACTGGCGATACACTCCCTATTCATTTTTATCAATCATACTCTGAAAATGAACTATTTGAAGATTTAGAGACTGTAGATGATTGGTTTGATTTATTAATTGATGATTTATTTAATGAGTCAAGACCTTTAATGTTTGATGACTTTTCTTGTCTTAAAGAAGTTGAATCTTATGTAAATGACACATTAAACAAAATTAATGATAAATTTGAATCGAGTTCATGTAATAGTGATTTATTGTTAAGCCATTATGAAAGTGAAAAAATTGATTCAGATAGTGAAAATTTACCTAATAATTATTGTTTAAAAGAAATTCATAAATTAGACAATTTTTTATCTTCTAAAGGTTTACCTGAAATGATTGATAAATTACATAAGGGTGAAACATTAACATTTAATCTTGGACAAAGAAAATCTGACTTGAAAGATATAATGGAGACTTCACTTTATGAAAGTATGTCTGATAATTTAAAAGGAAACTTTTTAGTCCCTTTTAATATGTTTTTTAACTTTTTAGATAATAATCAAGATAAAAACTCTTTTATAGATAATTCTTGTTACTATCCTTCATCTGATAATCATAATGATTTATTCATTTCAATAATTAGTGAACATATTGAAAAAGAATGTGAAAATAATTTTAAACCAGAAAGTTTATTTGATAGGATATACAGTCTTAATATTATAAATGAGAATCACTTTGATAAATCTTATTTATATGATTTATTTAGTGATTTTGATGGTGAGATATGTGATATTCCTAGTACTGGAGAGGATTTCTTAAAAGAGATACATCAAAAAATAAGTGATGATTATAATAGTTTACATACTGATTTTATAATTTGTGACTTTGACTATTATAATTTTAATCATGATTTATCAAAACATTTTCAAAACTCATTTAATGATTACGAATCAAATTTTTATCTTGATATCCCTTATCTTTTCTTTTCATTTTTATATGATGAAGATGTTTTAGATATTGATGGTTTAAAAACTCATGATAAAATTCTTAGTAGGCTTTTTAATTATGACTCAAAATCAAATATTCGTGGAAGTGATTTATGTGAAGAGAATTTCTTGTATTGTTTTTTTAATGAAGAGTTATTTGGTTATTATTATAATTGTTCTGATTATTCTGTTTCAGATGTTTCTCAAGATAGATCGGACTTTGTTTCACCAAGTTATATTTTAAGTGAACAATTATTTGATCCCATATCTTATGATATTCCTCTTCAAAATGTAATAGGAAGATTATCATCTTATGTTGATAGTGATGATGATTTAGATTTTGATCAAAATGAATTCTATGATATTTTTTACAAAGAAGAACAATTTTCAACGAAAAATAATATTTTAGCTGAATCTGACCATATGAATGGTTTTTGTTATGGTAATTCATTTGAATTAAGAAAATCAAATGTTATTTTAACACAACTTAGATCTCAACAAATTGCTTTAAACGTTATAAGTGGTGCAGTTGGTTTTAAAGTAGGTTATAAATTTGGAGGTTTTATTGGTGGAAAAGCTGGTGCTGTTGCAGGAACTGGTGTTTTACCGGGTATTGGTACTGGTGTTGGAGGTGCTGCAGGAACAGGATTAGGTGGTGGTTTAGGTGGGGGTATAGGATCTTTTCTTTTTTCAAGATCAACAAATTTAGTTTATGATTTTATTATTTATCATCATGAAAGAGATCGTCTATATTGGCCAGAATCAGGGGTGGCATCATAATGGATGAAGATACAACAAAAATACCTTTTGTATTAATAATAGTAATAACTTTAATGCTACTAGGATTTATTTTAATGTCAGTTATAATCACAAATATTTTAACTGCTAACTAAGTTTTAAAATAAAAAGATAAATAAAATGGTTTATGATAATAAAAAGGGAATGCCTGCAGTTTTAGTTTCAATTATTCTAATGACTATTGTTTTTTTAATTTTATTATCTCTTGCAGGAGAGATTATGACTTTAGTTGTATCTGGAACTGATGATTTACGTTGTACTTGGAGTGCTGTTTTACATTCACATACATCAACTTTTTTTATGGGTGATGGATTTGAACTAGATTGTAAAATAGATACTATTTTTATTAGTCTACAAAGAGACAATGATGAAAACCCTACAGATATTACTTTTCGTCAGGATGGTAATGACCAGAGTATAGGTGTTCCTCAAAGATATCTCAATGCTGTTGAATCATGGAATCAAAACTCTTATGGAGAAGGTTTTTCATTTAATAATCCAAGCCATAGGATTAGATATTTTTATGATACAAAAATTTCTCGTGAAATGATTGATTGTAAACAAAAGTTAGGAGATGGAAATATTGAACTTTTTGGTAATGATCCTAGTGGAAATACTTGTGTTATTTGTACTCGTTTTGTAATCCCAAATGAAAATGATTTAAATTATTTAAAACATATAACTCAAGGTGAATTAGTGGGTGAATTTTTAAGATCAAATCCTTATTCTTTTACTGATATTGACCATCAAAAATCATTGTGGGAAAAAATTAGATTTGAAGGACAAAGTGACCTTTTTGATACTATTGGTTATGATATGGATGAAAATCTTCTTATTGTTTATTCTGTATCAAGTGGTGGCCCTCTTGAGAGTATTCCTGTTATTGGACATTTATTTAGTGAAGATGATAATGTAGGTCATAATATTTTTTTAACAACACCTGATGATTTAAGTAATTATTGTGATACTGTTGCAAACTGAGGTTAAAATGTTAAATAAAAAATCAATGGAATTTTCGTATCTTGCTGGATTTTTACTAGCATTACTTTTTTTATTTTTATTAATACTTTTTATTGGAAATATGGCTTCTGAAAGTTTTGGAGTTATTTCCTTTCTTGAAAGTGTTTTTTAAGAGGTGATAATATGGAAGGTAGAGTTTTAGTTGGACTTATAATTGTGCTTTTATTAATTGTAGTTTTAATGCCGATTTTTAGTGGAACAATTATTGATTCTTTTCAAGGGATGATGAGTGATAGAGAGGATGCAATAGGTGGTGCTTCAGGAGAAAAATGTGTTAGTAGTGTTACTCCAAATAATATTTGTGAAGAGGAATACCAAAGACTTGATTATTATGAACAAGTAACTTATGAAATTGTTGCAGGAGACTATGAAGATTGTGAAGGTCATTGTTATAGGCCAGTTTCTTAAGAATGAAAAAAGCAGAAATGACTATGAGGGAATTAGTAGAGTTGATTATTGTAGCGATGGCTATTTTATTTGTATTTTTACCAATTACTATGAGTATTTATCAATCTTTTTTTGTATCAGAATATCCTCTTTTAAATAATAGAATTGAAGATTTAAAATATACTCTTGAATCAACTCACTCTTTTGATGATGATTTTAATATTAAATTTAGTTTTCCTTCTTATGATGAACTTGAAGGAGCTTTTGATGGTTTATTGAATTTTTTTGAGAATGATAATTATTATAATATTTATTTTAAAAGTGATTCTCGTTTGAGTGAAATTTGTTATTCTGTTGATAATAATAGATACTGTAAAGATGTTAATTCTGATATACAATTTTATAAAAACGGAGAGAGATGTGAAGATTACTGTGTTGAAAATATTTATCGAGATAGTGAGGGAATAAGAAATTTAGAAATTTCATTTAATAGAGACTATTTTGAAATTGAAGGGGTGGTATATTGAATAAGAAAACTCAAAGTGACTTTTTAATACTTACTAAAGAATTATTTCAAATATTGCTTGTAGCAGGACCTATACTTATTCCTTTATTAAGTTATATTTCTATGATGAGCAGTAGTGAAGATTTTAATGATATATTATTATCTAAAGAAATGAAAATAACTTTGAATTCTATTGCTGGTATTGATTATCCTTCAGAATCTTATTTAGTTTCAGATGTTGGTTCTAGAATGATTGATATAAGTTCTGATTCTTTTTATATAAGTTCTGATGGTAGACACGATAAACAAATTAATTCAAAACTTTATCCCACATATTCTACTAGTTTTCAAGATACTAATATGTATACAACTTTTTCTACATTAGTCTCTTTTGAAAGAGATGATTCAATTGTAGGTTTTAGACGTTTTAGAGATTCATCATTAAAAGTTCATGTTCCGGATATTGAAACTTCAAATTATTTTTGGGATAAGAAAACAATTTGTTTTAAAACAGATGATAATAGTTTAAGAAACTATATTGAAAGAGAGATTAGGGAATTGAATTCATATTTTGATATGCCTGGTTGTGATTTAAGTAACACTTTTGTTTATTCAGATGGTTTTAGGTCTTGTAATGTAACAATTCATTTAGAATCATCTAATAAAGAAAATCATGTATCTTTTCAATATTCTTCAAGAGAAAAAAATAAACTTTTTGCATTATTATTTAATGAAATGGTTTATGGCTTTGAAATTTATGATTATTCTATGAAATCAGGAGATTATAATTTAATTAAATTCAATTTTGATGAAAATGATTTGTTATATCGTTATTTACATGATGCTTTTTTAAATTTTTATGGCGAAATTAATTGTGATGAGAGGGAAAGATTAGATGAGATTAAATAAAAAATCAGAAGTTGGTGATTTAATTTTAAATTTATTTAGAGTCATACCGGTCATAATTATAATGACTTTTGTGTTAAATTTATTTTATGGAAGACTTCCAGAAGTTCTTGAAAATTATAATGAGATTGATTTTTATTATTTAGGTAAAAGAATTTTAACAACTGATATAACAACTTCTGATTTTGGTGTTATTGATATAGATAAGATTACTGAAGAAAATATAAGAAATTTATTTATCACAGATGAGTTTGGTGCATGTTATAATATAACTTATCTTAAGGGAGGGGGTTATGAAAATGAGTATATGTGTTCTTCAGAGATTCATTCCTCTTTTTATTTACAATTTCAAGAATTTTCTAACCTTCGAGATAGTTATGAATATTCATATTTTGGTGTAGTTGAAACAGATAATTTAAAATCACCTGCTAATATAGATGTTATATTTTTTGATAAAAATGTTTGATTTTTTTAATAATAAAAAAGGATTACTTGGAGATATCATCCTTATTTCATTACTACTTGTAACTGTAACAACTTTCTATTTTATTTTTTCAAGTGTTATTGAAAGTGATATAATTGAGTCTGATCTTCATCTTCATGAAAATAATGCTTATGTGATTCCTTCTGTACTTTTAAGAAGTCAAGTTATGTGCTCAGGAGGAATTACAAATTATATCCAAATGAAGGAGTTTTGTAATGAAGAAGAAATTGAAGAACACATCGAAGATTTATTTAACTTATTTGATTTATCAGGTTTAGTTTATTTTCAACCCGATTCACAGTATGAAAGATGGTGTTTTCAAATTGAAAAAAGTCTTGATGTTCTAGCTAGACATTCTTCAGATATTTGTGAGAGAGAACAATATGGTTCTGATCCTAATTTTATTTATCGTGATGGTGAATTAGATGTGGATTATGATGGAAGTAGTGATAATATTAGGTATCATTTTTATATTGGTGATGAAAGTTATGGATTTTATTTTATATTGTAATTATTAAAAATAGATTTATTTAATTTGAATTGTTTATTTTAAATTTTAGTGGTTTAAATGGTTTTTAAAAATAAAGTTGGCTTATCTTATAGTATCTTACTTTTTGGAGTAAGTGTTTTAGTTTTTATCTCTGCTTTAATGGTGGGACAATCTAATTTAATGGATGCTGTAGATGTATATGCTCCTAACTCATCAATAGATATATTTAAATTATCATATTTATCTGATTCACTTAACCAATATTATAATGTAAAATCCGAAAATATTCTTAATAAACATTTAGATAACTTTCCGAAAGGAGAATTTGGATTTTATTTAATTAATAGTAAAAGTAAAGATAGATATTTGTTTAATCTTGAAGAGAGTCTTTATGATATTTATCCTATTAATTTAGAAGATAGTTCAGTAAATGTACTTATGAGTGAAGATCCTGAAATATATTCTACTTTTTCTGATCTTTCTGTTAGCACTTCAATATTTACTTCAAATTATGTTAATTACCGTTTATCTGAGAGAACTCTTAAAACAGGAGGTAATAATGTTTGTGATATCTCTTCTGATTTTAATTTTAATGAATTCTCAAATTGTAATCATATTTTTGAATCAGTATATGATATAACATCTGATCCAGAATTATCTCTTTTATTTACTGCTATATCTTATTTAGATACTAATTGTGATAATAGACCTTCTTTTGATGTTTTAAGATCAATTAGACGTGATGAACCTTCTTATTATATAGAAAATACAGATACTTTAATTGGTCGTATATTAAATCTTTATGAAGATGTTCAACAATTAGATTTACAAAAATATGATGAAAGATTTTTATTTCTCTATTTACATCATAGAGGAGGTTATGATGAAATAAAAGAATTCCTTAATCGTGGCTATCCTTATCAAGAAGCTATTTCAAGACATTGCTTTTCTTTCTTTTCTAATTATTGGACAGATGTTTTTGAAGATTTAGATGAAAATATTAAATCTTCTTATTTATATAAACAAGAAGAATATTTTTGTCGTGGTCGTGATATTGGAATGAACTATCCAAATACTGTTCTTCAAGTTTATAATAAAATGTGTGATGATGCGGGATTTGAACTTGTTGAAGATGAAATCGAACATAAATTTTCTCCTGCGCAATTACATCGTTTATTTGATCAAAATGTTGATATATTTAGACCAATCATCCCATTTTCTTTAGAGTTATATCAAGATGATATTTTAAAAAATTGTTTTTTCTCTCATGAAAATATATCTAACTGTTTAAATAAAAAATTAGAATCAAAAATTAATGATAAAAATGAAATGATTGAAGAAGAATTTGATTTAATTGATCAAGGTTCTAATTATGATGACTTTAAAATTTCTCTTTTAGAGAGTAATAAAGTAGATAATTTTATGGATTTTGCTTATCAACACTCAAAAATTGAAAGATGTATTACTATTAAAAATAAATTAAATGAAATTGATTATAGTTTAAACTCTGATGGTTGCTTATGTTTAAATTTAGGTGATGATATTTCGATTTCAGGTGAATATTTAGAATATAATGATTATGATTGGAATCTTCCATTGAGTGATTATGTTGGACATGGAGAGAGTATTTCTATTGAATTTAATAACATAGATGAAGAGTTTTTTCTCTCGACATCTTCTTTAGAAAATAATTGTGATTTCTATACAGACAATTTAAATCCAAAATTTTATCCCGCCCATTTTTCTGACTCTGAATTAGATTTTTTTGGTGTTTTAGAAATTGATAATGTAAATAGTAGGCAAATTGGATTTGATAATTTTGATGCAAATATTTATCAACCAGATTATCCTTCTGAAGAATTTTTTGTAAGTTGGAATGATATTTCTAATGAATTATTTGGCTTGATGGGTTATGAATTAAGAATTTACTCTTATGATCCTTTAGAAGGAAGAGTTTCAAATACTTCTTCAAATTATTTTTTAAATCAAGATGATTCTTTTGAATTTGAGTATAACTTTTCAGTTTCTGAAGAATTAGATAAACCTTTTGTTGATGGAAGTTCTTTTACTGTTAATATTTATACCAAAGATTGGTATGGTAATAAAAGAGAAGTTTTTTCAGAATATTTTGAATTTGAAGATGACTTACCTTTTGATTTTGCTAACTTATATGATGGTGATTCAATTTGTGATGGTTTAAGTAAAATTGAATCAAGTGATGAAGGAGAAATTGAGTTAAATTGGGATTTTAATAATTATTTAATGGATGGGACAGATATAACTAAAGACGCTTATGAAAACTATATTAAAAGACATTTCAGTCATTATTTAGTTGGTTACAAAGAGTTTAGTGAAGAAGATTATGATGGAGTTAGTATTGATGAGTTTGATACAATAAAAGTGGATGATAGAAACCTTTTATTAGATGACCTATCGAACCAAACAGATTATTCTGTATTTGTTCAACAAATTGATGTTTCAGAAAATTCAATTGATTATCTTTGTGATTATTCTGCATATGAAAGTATTTAATTTTTAATTATTTTTTAATTAGAAAAACACTCATCTATATTTAAAGAGTAGCTATATTTTTGACTTTGACATCGATATATTTCATTTTCGTATTCAACATATGGAATAATTTCAACTTCCTCTATGTTTCTAATTCTCTCTCTATTAAATGCTACTTCTAACTCTTGTGATTCACCAATTTTTAGATTTTCATCAACAACTATTGATTGTGTATCACTATAACTATTTATATTTACTAATAATTCATCAAATTTTTTACTTCCATCATTAACCATTTCAAATAGTAAATGATTATCTTTAGTTATACAAAACTCATTTTCTTCTCTAAATGGAGTTCTAGTGTCTAATGATATTCTATTACATTTTCTAACAACTTCTGAAGAAATATCGTTTACTCTTTCTTCCCTAAATGCGGGAAATATAAAAAAAACTGCTAATAAAGTTGCAATTGCAATTATTAAAAAAACATCTACTTTACTCATTTTTTAAATCCTCAATTCTTTTTTTATACTTTTCAATCTCTTTTTCAACATTAACTTTTTTTACTTGATTTGCAACCACTTCCACTCTCTCAAATTGTTTATTATAAATTGCTCTTCCATCAACTTCTATATATCTTCCTATCCCTTGATTCTTTATTCCTTCTTCTTTTAACCTTTTCTCTTCTGTTTTTAATAGGTTTTTAATTGTATTGTTGAAGAAAGTAATTCTTACTCTTTCAGTCCCATCGTCTAAAAATCCACTTATGAAAAATGAATCATCAGGGTCAACTTCTCCATGATCATTACATTTTGAAACATTTGATTCTTCTTTTACTCTTTTTTTACATTCTGGACAAACTTTAAATGACCTTGGATCAAATAAATGTACTATGTGTCCTGCTAATGTAACGTAATGTCTTTTATCATCTTTAATTTGTTTTAAATCATATATTAACTTCTCGTTATAATTATTGTTATAGTTGTTTTGTTTTACTTCAATTTCTTCTTTTTTCTTTTTAATCTTAGTTTGATTATTTGCAATTAACTCTAAATTACCAAAGTTATTTTTTGATATTCTTAGGTTTTGGAATTCATATACATCTCCTTCTTTAAAATCTAATTTTTTAAATGTACTAACCATATCGTTCCAAAAAACCATTCTTGTTGTGCCTGTTTCATCACCTGCTTTTATAGATGCAACTTTTCCTTTAAAAGTTCCATTATCTGTTTGTTTTTCAAAAGAATTCACTTCAGAAACATCAGTTATTTTTAATGTTAAGGAAATATTATTCATTTCTTCATTTAAGTCTTTTACTTTTATCTCTTTTCTAAATTCATCTTCGACATCAACACCCATCTCATGAGCGATAATCATTGCAGCACCTTGTTTTGAAACTAATCCTGCCAACTTATCTATTCTCTCTTCAATTTTCTTTTGAATTTCGCTTTTGTCTTTATCAGTCTTTTCACTAACTATTTCAATTATTTTATCATATGGAACAGTAATCATTTGAAAAATCAACCTCTTTTATTGAGTTAATAGTATTATCAGTATAATAATTTACCCATCTTATTTAAATTTTTCAGAATTTTTTTTATTTTTTTATAAACTTCTCTTATTTTTTAACTTAGATGATTTAATCTCAATCTTTATCACAATTTTTATCAATTACTAAAAACAAAGTTTTTAGAATCTTTAAATCAAAGATTTAATAGAAATTGGTAAGGATGGTACCATTCTAACGAATGGCACGGTAGTTTCTATAGTTATTCTATTTTATTACTGTTTCTGTTTTTATAAACTTCTATTATTCCATTTCTAGAGGATTTTGATTTCTACATCATCGAAGATAAAAAGAGATTTCTACTTTCTTTAGCTAAAGCGAATACTACTTTCAAAGAAAAAAGAACGTAGATTATTTATTTGCACAATTATTTTATAATTTAAATTTAATAAAATTATTTTTATTTATTAAAAAATCAAAAGTATTTTATATAATATGTTTTTTTAGTTCATGTTGATGTGGGGGTGCCGGAGTCTGGTCAATCGGGCAGGACTTAAGATCCTGTGGTTCAGTGCCTTCGTGGGTTCAAATCCCATCCCCCACATTTTGTTCTTTTTTAACATATTTTCGAAATTATTAAATACTTCAAAAAACAATAGTTCTATATGACTTTTTCTTTGAAAAAAGAATGGTACGGATTTAAAAAAGAATTTTCTTCTTCTGTTTTTAAAGATTATTTTTTTATAACTACTGTTTTAACTTTCTTACTTTCATTTATTTTACTTTTAATAAATATTAACTGGAATTCTCATATTAATGATGTTTTTTTTAACTTTAATTCTTCTTTTAGGTTTTTAATTACTTTTTTCTCTTTCTCCTTATTATTTTACTTATTTAGATTTATAGAATATTTTATCTTTGGTTCTATCTTTTCTAATGAATATTTTAGAAAAAAGTTTACAAAAAGTTTATTTTTCTCTTTTATAATATATTATTTAGCTTGGTTTTTAATTATAATTAGTTCTTTTTTAGATAGTATGATTATTTTAGTATTAGGAATTATTTTATTTTCTCTTTCAATCTATATAACTATATTAAATCTTGAAAAGAATTTTTTATTAGATAAATTAAAATCAATATTAATTACTGGATTCATTTTCGTTATTAACTTTTTTTTATTTTTTGAGATAATTAATTTTACTTTTTCAATACTTTCTTTTTAATTTATGAAAAAATTATATATATTTAATTACTTTTTACTTTCTATGAATTATTTTGAAATGAAAAAAAAAGAAGCAATCGATTTTTTAAAAGGTAATGCCTCCGATAATTCACAAAAAGGTAAAGTTGATGTTCAAATTAAACCTTTACTTGAGGTAATTAATGGTATAAATGAATTTTATACTACAAGCTCTTGTGCTGGAAGAATTAATTTATTACAACTTAGGTCAGGAAAAAATGATAGTGATTGGATTTATATGACTCATAAGGTTATTTCTTTAGATTCTATTGATGAGATATGTGACTTAATTAAGTCTTCTTCTGGTGAAATCTGGTTTAAAATGGAAAGTCCTATTTTACACGTTTGTGCATCATCATTAGATTATGCAGATAAGTTTTTACATATTGCAAATATGTCTGGTTTTAAAAGATCAGGTATTATTTCTACTTCAAAAAGAATAATGATTGAATGTTTATCTACAGAGAAAGTAGAAATCCCTTTTAGATATAAAGACGAATTATTAATTGATGATAATCTTAAGTCTTATTTAACAAAAATTATTAAAATTTCTAACAAACGCTTGAAACGTTCGAGAAAAAAAATTGCTAATTTTGAAGAAAAATTAAAAAATAATTTTGCTGTGAGTGATTATCGAAATATTTAAATGTTATAAGAAAACTTTATATTAATATTGGTGAGCCTTATGTTTAAAAAATCTCAGATCCATACTGAAGTCTTTGTCTATATCTTGGCCCTTGTTATTGTCAGTTTTATCGTAGTATATGGATATAGTGCTGCAAGAGACTTTCAAGAAACAACTCATCAAGTTAATTTATTAACATTTAAAACAGAACTAGAAGGACAATTATCTTCTTATGTTGGTGACCTTGGTTCTAGACGTAATAAAGAAGTTCGTGTTCCACAAGGTTTTGATGAGGTTTGTTTTGTTGATTTAACGATGGACTTTGAGGATTATGAAAATCAAGATGATCTTTGGGAAGGTTTGGCCAATGATTATCCTCTAATATTTACTTCTTGGATGAATCAAGTTTCAGGAAATATTTTTCTTTTAAGAGGTGGAGTTCCAGAATTTATTCTTTACGTTCCCGATATGGAACTTGAATCAGAGAGGGTTTTTATATGTGAGGAGATTCTTGGTAGAAATTTAGAGTATTCTTTTAGAGGTAAAGGGGGTTCTGTTGAGGTTACAGGTATTAACTAATAATGGTAATGAAAATATTTAATAAAAAAGCAGGAATTATGGATGCCCAATTTGGTTGGGTATTTGCATTTATGATTGGAGTTATTATACTGTCTTTATTTACTGCTGTCGCTTTTCAAATTAGAAGTTCTTCTCAACAAAGAATATCTTATGAAATTCTAAAAACATTTAGATCTGTTTTTACTTCAGGTGGTACTGAAGTTGGGAGATTTTTTCAACTTGATTTAGTAAATGTGATTATGGATTATTCTTGTGTTGGAGGTGAGACATCTATTTCAGTTGAGGGGTTTTCTGAAGAGATACCTCTTGTTGTTTTTTCTCAAGAAAATTTAATTGGTAATCGATTTTATATATATTCTACTGAATGGGATGTACCTTTTTTATCTAATTCAGTTGTATACTTGGCTTCAGAAAATTTTTATTTTTATATGGTTGAACCAAATGAAACTAGCTCTAATTATGATTCTTACAGAAGAGCAGTTGAATCTATTCCAAGTAGGTTTCCTTTTGGAATTATTGAAGAAGGTGAAGAAGTAAATGTTCCAGAAGAGGCAGATACAAGAGTAATAGTTTTTGAAGATATAGAAGAGGAATATAATTCAAATCTTAATGGTTTTTTTGAAGATAATTTTCCTAATTCTGTTATTGAAGTATCTCCTGATTTATCTTCGGGTAGTTTTTTTGGTAATTTAACATATTATGATTATGGTGATTACAATAATCCCATTTCTCAAGAGCATTATTTTGGGACTCCTCTTTTAGTAGGTTCTTTTTTATCCTCTTCTGAGAACTATCGGTGTTTTTTTGATGAGATGGTTAATGACTTAGAAAATGTTCTTGATCTTTTTAAAAGACGTTCTGAAAGATTAGTTGATTATTATAATAATGCTGATGATTATGATTGTTTTTATGTATATAATAAATTAATTGAGAAAATAGAAGATTATGAGAATTTAATAAATAATTTTGATTATAATTATGATTCCTTTAAAAATTGGTATGATTTATATGATGGAATATTTAATATGAAGAATGAAGCAGATACTAAATCTTGTGAGGTGGTTTACTAATGAAAAAATCACAGATTAAAATGGCTGAAACAGTATCTGTTCTTGTTATTTTTATTCTTGTCACTTTTATAGGATTCATTTTTTACTCTAACTATGAACAGACTCAATTAAGGAGAATTGAAAATAGATTTTCTGAATATGCTTCATTAGAAACTGTTCAATTGATAACATATCTTCCTGAGTTAAGATGTCCAACTACTGAAATGTCAAGAGGTTGTATTGATCTTTTAAAACTTAAATCTTTTATTAATAAAAGTGATGAAGGTCAAGAAGAGTTTCTTTTAGATTATATTGATACTTTAGGAAATAGTCGGATTCAGTTAAAAACTCATTATCCGAATAATTATTCTTTTTTAGTTTTTGATAACCTGCAAGAGGATGCACCAAGAATTGATACTACATTTGTTCATGTTTCTTTGTATGATCCATTAAATTCAACTTATAATTATGGTGTTTTGGAGGTGGAACATGCTTCAAATTAATTCTAAATTTGGACAAACTGAAATAATTGGTTTACTTGTATTTATTTTATTATTATTTTTAGGGGTACTATTTGTTGTAATGAATTCTTTAGGTGATTCTGGTACTTTGCGAGAGGATTTTAGATATTCAGTATATGCTAGATCCTCACTTAATACTTTTTTATCAATGACTTTAGATGATGGTAGAGATTATTCAGAATTACTTGTGGATAGTATTTCTGATGAGGATGAAGGAAATATTGATTATTTGAGTAATGTCTCTTTTGATATCTTAAATGAGACTTTTATTTATATGAATCAAGATTTTCATTACACAGTTGTTCACGAAGATGAATATTACATTGATTTAGGTCCTGGTTGTGCTGGTCGTAATACTGAAGCATCTAATTACCCTATCCCTGTTGGAGATGGTACTACTGTTTATTTTCAGATGGAAGTTTGTTAATAATTGATGCGAAATCTTTTTATATTATAATTATTGTTTTAGGTACATATGGTAAATATCACAAAAAAATCAGAAGGTCTTAGTATGAATCTTATTGTTATCACTGCTATTGCTCTTGTTGTTTTAGTTGTACTTGTAGCAGTATTCACTGGAAGAATGGGAGGTTTCACTTCTGATGTTGATTCTGGTACCCAATGTGTGGAAGGTTTTGGAGGAGAATGTGTTTCTGAAGACTCAGACATAGGAGATAGAGAAATTTTAGGTTATGGTGAGTTAGTAGGTTGTGATGATAATCAAATTTGTGTAGAGCGAGAATAATTATAATTAATTTTGAGGTGTATAATAATGAAAAAAGGTCAAGGATTAAGTATGAATGTTGTTGTAATCGCAGCTGTTGCTGTTATTGTTTTAGTAGTTTTAGTTGCAATCTTTACTGGACAGATGGGAGGTTTCACTGAAGGTCTTGAAGGAACAACTGAGTGTGAAAGTATAGGTGGAACTCAATGTTATGATGAAGAGAGTTTACCTGAAAATCATACTATTATTGGAAGAGGTTCTGGTGCAGGTTGTGAAGATGAAGATCAACCAATTTGTGCAAGAGATGATGGTTAGTAAAATTTAACTTTTTTATAATTTAATTTGAAAATGAAAAAAAGTCAAGGTCTTAGTATGAATGTAATTGTAATTAGTGCTGTTGCTTTAGTAGTATTAGTAGTTTTAGTTGCAATTTTCACTGGACAGATGGGAGGTTTCACTTCTGATGTTGATTCTGGTACTAGTTGTGAAACTGGTTTTGGTGGTGAATGTATGTCTGAAGATGATTCTAATTTACTTAATGGTACTATTTTAGGTAGAGGAGAATCAGTTGGTTGTGAACCTAATGAAGTTTGTTTTAGTGAGAACAATTAATTTTTTTAGTTGATATTTATGAAAAAAGGTTATTCGTTAAGTATGAGTGTTATTGTTACAACAGTCTTAGCATTAATTGTATTAGTAATATTAATTGCAGCTTTTACAGATTATGTTGGCGATGCTGGTGATGACATTGAACATTTAGACAATGATTGTGAAGTTGCAGGTGGGACATGTGTTTCACAAAGAGATAGTGAATGTAGAGATATAGGAGGATTTGTTATTGATAGAGATTGTCCTTCAAATCAATTTTGTTGTATGGTATAATTTTTTAATTGAGGTGAGTCTTTAAATGTATGGTATAGAAACTTTAGGGAATTCTATTTGGTATCCGCTTAAATCCTTTGGGATTGGTTTAATTGAATTTATTCCACAACTTTTAGCAGCAATTATTGTGCTGGTATTTGGTTATTTTTTAGGTGTTTTATTAGAAAAAGGAATAAAGAAATTAATGAATTGGTTGAAGATTGATAAAGAATTTACAATTGATGATTATCATGGTTTTACAGCAAACATGTCTTTAGAAAAGACAGTTTCTGCGATTGCAAAATGGTATGTATTTATACTATTTGTTCAAGCAGCACTTCCTTTACTAAATTTAGGTGCGTTAAATGATTTTGCAAACCAATTTGTTTTATGGCTTCCAAATCTAATTGCTGGTGTAGTAATTGTCTTATTTGGCCTATATGTATCTGATTTTTTAGGAAAAGAGCTTTCAAATGTTAGAAATAAAGTTAGGAGTAAGCTTGCAGAACTTGGAAGATATTTACTTGCTTTTATATTCATTCTAGTTGGTCTTGAGCAAGTGGGTATTAAAGTAGCAGTTGTTCAGCAAACATGGCTTATTATGTTTTCTGGTGTCGCTTTAGCTTTTGGTTTAGCTATTGGATTAGGTTTTGGACTTGGCATGAAAGAATATGCTAAGGAAATAATTGAAGAACTCCAAATGAAATATCGACATCAACATGATGAGGAAGCTAACTAAAGATAAATTTGATATTTATCTTTGATTTTTTTTCTTTTTTTCTTTATTTTTTCTATTCTCTTTTCAATATATTTCAAACACAAAAATTAGTATATTTTTTTCTTATTTAGCTTTAATTATAAGTGTGAATCTTTTAAAGTACAATATTCACACTTTAAAAAACTTTTTATAAACTTTAATTATTAAACTAAAGTCTATTGTTTTAAAAACTTAAGAGGTTAAAATGGAAAAAGAAAATAAAAAGAAATTTTTGATGACAGGATTTGTTGGTTTATTATTAGGAATATTTTTAATTTCAGTATTAATGTTTTTATCTGCACCATCTTTAATGATGATTGAATCTGAAAGTATGTATGACTTTGATGAAACTGTTAGTAGATTTAAAGAAATAGTTAATCAATCTGACTGGGGAATTTTAAATACTCATGATATGCAAGAAGTAAAGTCAAATTTAGGTTATGATGTTTTACCAGTAAAAGTTTTTGATCTTTGTAGTGGCGAGTACTCTTATGAAATTTTAAAAAATGATGATGAAAGGATTGTTACTCCTATGATGCCTTGTAGAGTATCTATTTATGAAAAAAGTAATGGAAATACATACATTGGTATGATGAATTCTGGTTTAGTTGCAAGGTTATTTGGTGGAACAATAAATGAAGTAATGCAAAAAGCAACTGTTGAAACAAGAGAAATTGTTAATCAATTAACTGTATAGTTAGTTTTTATTTCAAGAAATTCATTGTTGTTTTTGTAATTTTTTTCTTTTCTTTTAATTTAGATATATCTCTTCTTAATTTTGAACTATTTTCCATTCCTTTTGAAAAACTCATTAATATTCTTTTATAGACTGATGATTTGAATTGCCTTTTAATTATCTCATTATTGTTTTTATAGTAGTTCTCCATTGATTTCCAAAGTTTAATAAAATCTAAAAACATTTCTTTTTTATTTTTATAATTTGAATCAACATCAGGGTTTTTTAAAGCATATCTCCCTACCATAATCTCTTCAAAACCTTTTGATTTATGATTAATATTTTTATAATTGAGATCACCATTACCAACAAATGTTATTTCTCTATATTTTTCTTTTATTTCTTTTAATCTTTTCCAATTTGCTTTTCCAGAATATCCTTGTTTTTTTGTTCTCCCATGTATAATAACTAAATTAACTATATCTTTTACTTCTTTTAATATTTCATCTGAATTATCTTTCTCAAATCCTAACCTTATTTTTATATTTATAGGGATATGTGTAATTTTATTTAATTTCAAGATATATTCTTTAATTTTATTTGGATACTTTAACATATAACTTCCCTCTTTATTCCCTACAACTCTTTTTGATGGACATCCAAAGTTAAGATTTATGAAATCACAGTTTTTATTAATATAATTTAATTCTTTGTCATTTTTAGATAAATATGATATTAGTTTGTCTATTTTTCCTATTAATTGAATCCCATACTCACCTTTTTTATTTAGGAAAATATTTGGTTCATGAATCCCTTTAAATGATATTTCATGTGGATGACACATTTCAGAAATAGTTACATCATATCCTAAATTTTTTGCAAATGTTCTAAATACTACATTTGTAAACTCATCAATTGGTGCAAGCCAGATTTTTTTTATATGTGACATTTTTATAATAAAATTAGATGGTAGATATAAGCCTCCTTCTGTATTAACTGGCATTTATCTACGCACTTACGTTTTCACAGGTAGGGATTCACTACGTTTCATTCAAATTATAATATGTCATCTTTGCAGAATCATTCTAATATTATAATTTGATTCGTTTCTGTGTAAACCCAAAGCTATTAACTTTACACCTTGCGATGCCTACTCATCTGTGGGAGGACTTTCCTCATTATTATGTTGGCCAGCATCTACCATCTAAATATTGAACTAATTACTTATTTATCTAATTTATCCTATTTTTCTTTAAATAATTAAGTTATTTATAAAAAAGACTACATATTATCAAAAAAAATAAATAAGATGATTTAGAATTAATATTATGAGCTCGCGAAAAAAAATTCTAATCGCAACTGACAATTTTTTTCCTAGATGGGATGGTATTGTTCGTTTTCTTTATGAAATTGTTCCATATATAAAAAAATTCTATGATATTACAATATTAGCTCCTGATTTTACAGATGATTTTTTTACAAATGATGAAGAAATGTCTATGTTTAAAAAAAGGTTTAAAGGTGTTAAAATAGTTTATTTTGATACTTCTAGTTTTTATGTTAATGATTTTTCTTTTGCAAAAATAAATAAATCTACTATGAGAAGTTACATTAAAGATTCTGATGTTGTTTGGACTCATGCACTTGGTTCAATTGGATCAAATGCTATTGAAATTGCAAATGAAGAAGGTATTACAAATATTCATTACACACATTCTTTTACTTGGGAGTTAGTAGATTCTGTTTTAGATTTTCCTGTTGTCAAACAAATTACTTCTTATATTACTAAATATTATGTTTTTAAAAAATATAAACTTCTTGATAAAATAATTGTTCCATATAAAGATATGATCGAAACTTTTAAAGATCTTGGAGTAAAATCTTCTTATGAAGTTATACCATTAGGAGTTAATACTAATGTTTTTAGAAGTAAGGGAAATATTGCAAAAAATGCTCTTAATATTAAAGGTCCTTCTATAGGATATTGTGGAAGGCTTGCTAAAGAAAAAAATATTGATATTGTCTATAAAACTTTTAAAAAATTAAAAAAAGAAATAGATGATTTATCTTTAGTCATTTTAGGAAGTGGTTTAAGTAAATATGAAAAATTATTTAGTAATGATAATGATGTGAAATATATTAAGTCTACTATATTTCCACAAATGGTTTATCGAGCAATGGATGTATTTTTATTACCTTCTTATACTGAAACAACTTCTCTTACTACTTTAGAAGCTATGTCGACAAAGTCAGTTCCAATTGTTTCAAATGTTGGTTATCTTGGAAACTATGTTGAATCTGATTATAATGGATATATTCTTGATATCTCAAATAAATCTTTTAATGAATCTGTTGATCTTTTTTATGACCGTGCAAAATTAGTTTTAAAAAATGAGTCTTTAAGAAAAAGACTCTCAAGAAATGCAAGAAAAACTGTAAAACTAAACTTTAATCTTGATAAAACAAAGATAGAAATAAATAATTTATTGAAAAGATGTTTAAATGATAATTAGTATATTAAAACAAATTCTTCAGCAAATAAATAATTGTTAGCCCATCCTGCAAACTTTGATCTTATAAGAACGATTGGTGTAAGCTGGTAAATTGATATTTTTTGAGATTTAAATTGTTTTAATGCTTTAATTTTATCTCCAATATATTTGCTTATATCAAAATAAATCTTTATTTCATCCTTTAATTTTAGTGGTAAAATATTCCATACTTGAAAACCATAAACATTACCTTCAAAATTAATTTCTTTTACAGATTCTAGTGTTAATCTGTTTAAATATTTATGCATCGAATGTGGATCACTTTCTAAGTGTGTAAATATTCTATCTGGATTTTTTCTTTTAATTATTTCTTTTATTTTTCCTTTTAATTCTTCATCAAATTCCTTTGTATTCATATTATCAGTTATCTCTTTTTCATAATAATCCATGAATTTTACTTCTCCCCCAAGAATATCTGATGCTTTTCTTGATTCCTCAACTCTTTTAGTTTTTATTACATCTTTTTTTATCCAAGGATTTCCTAATTCACCATAAGTTAATATATATGATTCTATTCCTTGACCTTCTGAATTAAATTTTGCAATAATCCCTCCACAACCTAATATTTCATCATCAGGATGAGCTGATATTATCAAATTTTTTATTTTTTTAGCCATTTTTATCAAAATATTTATATAATATTGTTGTTATTTATTACTATTGAGTAGTATGGGTTTGAGGTGACACTAATGAAATTTAAAAAAAATTTTAAAAATATATTATTACCATTATTATTTACCCTTTTAATAGTTTTCGAATTTGTTTCATCAATGGGGTTATTAGATGGAGAAATGATGTTTGTTCAACTTTTTTTAAACTTTAACTATCTAATTTTATTTGGAGTATTTCTATTAGTTTATACACAGATAAAGAGTCTTTCTAAGTATCCTTTATATTTTATCTTTTTTGGAGCTATAATAAATTCTATCTATCTTTATAATAGTTTAGGTGTTTATTCAATCTTGATTATAATTACTTCAGTATTGGGTATTTATGTAACATCAAGTTTATTTAGACCTAGTAGAAAGTTAAAAAAAGGAATTAGTAAAGTAGAATTATTAAAAAGAGAACTAAAAGATAAATTAGATCAAGATGTTGAAATTTACCATGGCTCTGAAAGGATTTCTAATAAAGATCTTGAGATTTATCATGATGAAAATGGTGAACCTAAAATTAGGCCATCAAAAAAATCAGTTGAAGAAATTGATATTAACACTGCATCTGTTAGTGAATTACAAGAAATTAAATTTATTGGTAAGTCAAGAGCAGAAGAGATTATTAGAAAAAGACCATTTTCAAGTATTGATGAATTAATTAATGTTTCAGGGATTACAAAAAATCGTTTAAAACAGATTAAAAAAGAAGGTAAAGCTTATTTAAGTTAATTTTTAAAGTTTGATTCATTCAAGAGGGTATTACCTTCAAATTTTATCTTTTTTTATTTTTATCTTTATTTTAGTTTAATTTTTATCTTAAAAATCTATATCCATTGCTTATCTTCTTCGAAGTTAGTCCATCAAAATCATCTAAAAAAAAGAAATAGGAGCTTATAAAAACAAAAATAGAAACAAATAGAATAATATGAGAACTAACGTGCTACAGGTAGTATAGTACCATCCTGGTCAATTTATTAAACTAAAGTTTAGAACTTGTTAAATTAAAAATTTAAAAGCATATAAAATCAGAGATTACTAAACTAAAGTTTAGAAGTGTGTAATATAAAATTACAAACTTTTAAGGGTTATTTAATCAGAGATTAAAAACTTACTAAACTAAAGTTTAGAACTTGTTAAATTAAA
>CAZXZL010000004.1:0-22543 GCA_964645415.1 uncultured Methanosarcinales archaeon
TAATAATAATAATAATAATAATAATAATAATAATAATAATAATAATAATAATATAATTACAACAATAATAACATTGATCTTGTAATATTTTCAATTTTTTCCATTTCTTCATGATTTCTTTCAAATTTCTATCTTCATTATTGTTCTTTTTACGATTCAATCAAAACATTTTTAAATAATCTATAAATCCTTCTAATAGTGCACAAAAACTAAATTCTTAAGGTGTTAAATTATGGAGACTGGCTACAGAATATTTGATATTATGACTATGAATCCAATTACTATTTCTGGTGATTCTAGTGTTAAAAAATGTTCAGATTTAATGAAGAAACATGATGTAGGTGGTCTTTTAGTTGTTAAAGGAGATCAACTTCTTGGTATTATTACTGAATACGATTTAGTAAGATCTGTAATTGCTGAAGAAAAAGATTATGATACTAAAGTTGAAGATGTAATGGTTTCTGATACTGTTTCCTCTTCTCCTGATGAAGATATTTTTGTTGCTTTAAAAAAGATGAGGGATTACAAGATTAACTATCTTCCTATAATTAATGATGAAGGTAATTTAACTGGTCTTGTTACTTTAAAGGATATTTTAAAGATCGAACCACAACTTTTTGAAGTGATGGCTGATAGAATTGAGTTAAGAGAGTATAAAAGAAAAATTAACAGTATATCTAATAATGAAGATTTATCTGAAAGTTGTAGTCTTTGTGGTGTACAATCTGAAGAACTATTTGAAGTTGGTGGGGATTTAATTTGTTTAGAGTGTAAGAGAATTTATGAAGACTAAGTTACTAGTCTGGTATATTAGCAAAATATTTATATACCTATTAATTTTCCATGATTGTAGCTTTGCCTTGGTAGTGTAGTGGTTAGCATAGAGGCCTGTCGAGCCTCTGACCCGGGTTCGAACCCCGGCCAGGGCGTTTTATTTAGGGCTAGTAGCTCAGTCTGGCTAGAGCATCGGCCTTTTAAGCCGGGTGTCGCGGGTTCAAATCCCGTCTAGCCCATAATTGTAATTTTGATTTAAGATGATAAACATTCAAGAGAAAGTGGGTATGTATTATTTCTGTGAATATCATAGTTGTTTTAAACATTAATTAATAAAAAAAAGGTGAAATGTGTGGCTAAAAAAAAGAAGTTTGACCCAGCGGATCATAATTTAGTACCAAAACATGTTAAGGTATCTGAAGAAGAGAAAAAGAAGTTAATAGAAGAGTATGGTGATTTAAAAGACTTTCCAAGAATTATGAAAAATGATCCTGCTATTAAGTCTAGGGACTTTAAGCCAGGAGATGTTGTAAAAATTATTAGAAAAACTGATCTTAACGATGATGTTTATTATAGGGTGGTTGTAGATGTCTAAACACTGGAAAAATTTATTAGGTAGTTATTTTGACAAGTATTCTGTTGTTCATTCTCTAATTGAATCTTATGAGACTTTTGTAGAGAAAGATATGCAGGCAGTTATTGATGAAGAAAAAGAACAAGTTCCTTCTATTCTTCCTCCAAATGTTGATGATTTAAAAATTGTTTTTAAAGATGTTAGCATGGGAAAACCTGTTGTTTTTGAAGCTGATGGTTCTGAGAGGAAACTAATGCCAAATAGTGCAAGACTAAGGAAACTTACTTATTCAAGTCCTGTCAAACTAGATATTAATACTGTTGTTAATGGTGTTCCTCATGAGAATGAAAATGTTCGTATTGGTTCTTTCCCTGTTATGCTTAGATCAAAATTTTGTCATTTAAATGACATGGATTATGAAACTTTAGTTAAAAATTTAGAAGACCCAAAAGATCCGGGAGGTTATTTTATTGTTAACGGTACTGAAAGAGTTATTGTTAGTATGGAAAATTTAGCTCCAAATCGTTTTACTGTTAGAAAAGATGGTACTAGGGATAAATTTAAAGGAACAGTTTTCTCTGAAGCTAAAAGATATAGGATCTTTCACACTGTTGAAAAAAGAAATGATGGTGTTTATACTGCGTCTTTTTCAATGATTAAAAAGATGCCTTTAGTTATTTTAATTAAAGCTTTAGGTATTACAAAAGATGAAGAAATTATGAATCTTGTTGATCCAGAAGGTCAATTTGATGATGTTTTAGTTAATTTATATTCTTTTTCAGATATTCAAACTCAAGAAGAAGCTCTTAATTATATTGGAAAGAAAATTCTTCCAAGTAGACCAAAAACTGCAAGGCTTGAAAGATTAGAGTATATTTTTGATACTTATTTACTACCTCATGTTGATGAGGGAGAAGGTGAATCTAATCATTTAATTAAAGCATATAATCTTGCAAAATATTGGAAGAAATTTATCCGTATGGAAAAAGGAGTAGATGAATTAGATGACAGAGATCACTATATGAATAAAAGATTAAAAGCTGTTGGTGATTCATTGAAGGAATTATTTAGATATTCCTTTAGAAGTGTAGTTAAAGACATGCTTTATAATTACCAAAGACTTGTAAAAAGAGGAAAGACTCCGTCTGTTTCCACTTTGATTAGACATTCTTTATTTACATCAAAGGTTAACTCAATGATGGGTACTGGAAATTGGATTGGAAATAAAACAGGTGTGAGTCAGAGGATTGAAAGATTAGATCATCTTAATTTACTTTCTCATTTAAAGAGAATTTCCTCTCCGTTGGAATCTTCAAGAGAAAATTTCGATGCAAGAGATGTCCATCCAACACATCTTGGAAGATTATGTCCAATTGAAACTCCTGAAGGACCTAACATTGGACTTAGAAAAGATCTTGCTTTGATGTCTAAAATTACAACAGATACTGAAAGAGAAGAGTATTTAGATGTACTCAAAAAATTAGGTTTGAAGGTTAATGTTCCTATCGAATCTTATGATGAAGAATCACAATAAAGGTGAATAATTATGGCTGAAGTTTATTTTGATGATAAATATTATGGAGAAGTTGAAGAACCAAAAACTTTTGTTTCAAGTGTAAGGGAAGCAAGGAGAAACTCTCTTTTACCAGAGGGTTTAACTGTTCATTTTAACGATGAAAATAATTCTGTACATGTTAATACTTGTAGAGGTAGGGTAATTAGACCTTTAATTGTTGTTGAAAATGGTGAACCTTTACTTAAAGAAGAACATTCTAAAAAACTAAAAGATGGAAGTTTAACTTGGGATGATCTTGTTAAAGAAGGAATAATTGAGTACTTAGATGCATCTGAAGAGGAAGACTCTCTTGTTGCATTTAGAGAAGAAGATTTAACTAAGGAACACACTCATTTAGAAGTTGCTCCTTTAGTAATTTTTGGATTAGGTGCTTCAACTGTTCCTTTTATTGAGAGAAATCAGGCAGCTAGGTTATTAAGGTCTGTTAAAACAATTAAACAAGCTGTTGGTTTATATGCTTCTAATTATTTAGTTAGGATGGATATGGATACTCATTTATTACATCAACCACAAGTACCTGTTGTTAATACTATTACTCACTCACTTGCAGGTTTAGATGACCATCCTGCAGGACAAAATATGGTTGTTGCTGTTATGGATTATGATGGTTATAATATGGCAGATGCTATTGTTTTGAATAAAGGTTCTGTTGATAGAGGTATTCAAAGAAGTAGTTATTTTAGAAGTTTTGAAGCTGAGGAAGCAAGATATCCTGGTGGTTTCGTTGATAAAATTGGTCCAATCGAAAAAGATGTTAATGGTTATAGAAGTGAACACGCTTATAGATATGTTGAAGAAGATGGAATTGCTTATACTGGAGCAAAAGTTGAAGAAGGAGATGTTGTAATCGGTAGAGTTTCTCCACCTCGTTTCTTAAATGAAGAAAATGAATATCGTTTAGGAGAAAGTGTCTGGCGTGAAAGTTCTGTTTCATTAAAACACAGAGAAGAAGGTGTTGTTGATTTTGTTACTATTACTGAAAATGATGAAGGTAATGATTTAGTTAGAGTTAAAATTAGAGGTCATAAAGTTCCTGAAACTGGTGATAAGTATACCTCTTGGCATGGTCAAAAAGGAATTATTGGAAGTTTAGTTCCTGAAGAAGATATGCCTTTTTCAGCATCTGGTGTTGTTCCTGATTTATTATTCTCTCCACACGGTATTCCTTCTCGTATGAGTGTTTCTCATTTACTTGAATCACTTGGTGGTAAGGCTGGAGCTTTAAATGGTAGGTATGTTGATGGATCACCATTTAAAAATGAAGCTGAAACTGAACTAGAAAAAGAATTACTTGAAAATGGATTTTTACCTAGTGGTGAAGAAACTTTTTATCATGGTGAAACTGGTAGAAGATTTAAAGCTAAAATTTATACTGGAGTAATGTATTATATGAGATTAAAACATTTAGTTTCAAATAAGATACATGCTAGGTCTCGTGGAAGGGTTCAATTATTAACTAGGCAACCAACTGAAGGAAGAGCTAAAGAAGGAGGACTAAAATTAGGAGAAATGGAAAAAGATACTTTCGTTGCTCATGGTGCTTCTTTATTATTAAAAGAGAGATTTAGTTCTGATAAGGAAAAAATCCCTGTTTGTGATAGTTGTGGTTCATTTGCGGTTTATGACCACTTTAAAAATAAACATGGTTGTCCAGTTTGTGGTGATGATTCCAGTGTTTCTACTGTTGAAATAGCTTATGCTTTTAAGTTATTTTTAGATGAATTAACTTCACTTGGAATTAAACCAAAAATGAAACTTAAGATGAGATATCTTGAGGAATGATTTTTTTAATTTTCAATATTTATTATTAATTAAATTTATAAGGTGTTAAAAAATGCAAGAAGATGTAGTCAAGGTTGTGGATTCTATTAAATTTGAATTGTTATCTCCTAAAATTGTTGAAAAGATGTCAACTGTTAAAGTTGTTACTCCTGAGCTTTATGATAAAGAAGGATATCCTGTTGATGGAGGATTAATGGATACTAGGATGGGTGTTATTAGTCCTGGATTAAGATGTCGTAGTTGTGGTGGACGTAGTAAACAATGTTCTGGTCATTTTGGTTATATCGAATTAGCTAGACCTGTTTTACATATTAAATTTATTAAATACATTAAATCTTTCTTAAGAAATACATGTAAAAATTGTGGTAGAGTTTTACTTTCTGATAAACAAATTGAGTCTGCAAGAGAATTATATAATACTTCAGAAAAACTTGAAGGTCCTATGCTTGCAAGAAAGAAATTAAGTAAAAATATTAAACGTAAGGCTAGAAGAAAAGACAACTGTCCTCATTGTGGAGATGAGGTTAAAAAAGTCAAATTAGATAGACCTTATAACTTTAAAGAAAATAAAAGAAAACTAAATCCAATTGAAATTAGATCAAGACTTGAAAAAATCCCTGATAAAGATTTATTCTTATTTGGTTTTGATTCATCTTCATCTAGACCAGAATGGATGGTCTTAACTATTTTACCTGTGCCTCCTGTAACTGCTAGACCTTCTATTACTTTAGAGTCTGGTGAAAAAAGTGAAGATGATTTAACACATAAATTAGGAGAGATTGTTAGAATAAATCAAAGATTATTTGAAAATATTAATGCAGGTGCTCCTGAAGTAATTGTTGATGATTTATGGGATTTATTACAATTTCATGTTTCAACTTATTTTGATAATACAAAATCACAATTACCTGTATCAAAATTAAGAGGAGGAAACCTTGCAGTTAAGAGTCTTATTGAAAGATTAAAAAGTAAATCTGGTAGAATTAGACTTAATTTATTAGGAAAGAGAGTTGATTTTTCCTCTCGTTCTGTAATTTCTCCAGATCCGATGCTTAAAATTAATGAAGTTGGTGTGCCATTAGAAATTGCAAGGAACTTATCTGTTCCTGAATATGTTACTGAATGGAATGTTGATCGAATTAAAGAATTTATTGTTAATGGTAGTGATAATTATCCTGGAGCAAATTATGTTAGAAGACCTGATGGAAGAAGGTTACGTATTAACTCTGAAACCAAAGAACAAATTATCGAAGAGTTACAACCAGGATATATTGTAGAAAGACATCTAATGGATGGAGATATTAGTATTTTTAATAGACAACCATCTTTACATAAACATTCTATGATGGCTTTATATATTAAAGTTCTTGAAGAAAACACATTTAAATTAAATCCAGCTATCTGTTATCCTTTTAATGCTGATTTTGATGGAGATGAAATGAACTTACATGTTCCTCAAACAATTGAGTCTCAAACAGAAGCTAGGATGCTTATGGATGTTAATAAATTATTAGTTACTCCAAAAAATGGTGAAGTAGTTATTGGTTTAGATGAAGATCCAATTAGTGGTGTTTATTATTTAACAAAGTTCTTAAAAATGTCTAGAAAAGAAGCTGTTGATCTTTTATTATCTTCTGGTGTGATTGATTTATCCACATTAGAGGAAAAAGAAGTTTATGATGGTAAAGATGTAATCTCTGCTATCTTTCCAGCAGACTTGAACTTTGAAACTGAGGATGGAAATTTTAAGATTGTTGATGGTAAAATAACTAAAGGAGTATTAGATGACTCTTTAGTTGGTGCTGGTTCTGGAACTCTTATTAGAAAATTAAGTACTGAATACGATGATAAGAAAGCTGGAGAGATGATTGAAAAAATATTCCGTGTTGGACTTAAAACTTTAACAAAATTTGGTTTTAGTATTTCACTTAGAGATATGGATGTATCTGATGAAGTTAAAGAGAAAATTGAATCAATTTGGAATAAAGCAGATAAAGAAGCTAATGATTTAATTAAAAAATATAAGAACGGCGAAGTTAGATCAATGCCTGGTAAAACAACTCAAGAAACTTTTGATGAGAAAATTCAGGTTATTTTAGATCAAGCAAGAACTGATATTGGTGATGTTATTGCAGATAATACTGAAGAAGATAGAAGTATTATTGTGATGTTCGAATCAGGAGCTAGAGGAAATTTATTAAATCTTGCTCAAATTGCTGGTGCTGTAGGTCAACAGTCTCTAAGAGGAAGTAGAATTAATTATGGTTACAAAGATAGATCTCTTTCTTGTTTTAAAAGAGGTGAACTTTCTCCTGAAAGTAGAGGATATATTAAATCTAATTTTAGAAAAGGAATGAAACCTGAAGAATTATTCTTTGCATCTATTACTGGTAGAGATGGTTTAATGGATACTGGTTTAAGAACTCCAAAGTCCGGTTATTTATATAGAAGACTATCTTCAACAATGCAGGATTTCCATTTAAGATATGATGAAACAGTAAGAGATGGATCAGGTGGAATTATTCAGTTTAAGTATGGAACTGATGGTCTTGATGTTTCAAGGACTGATCAAGGTGAATTAAATGTTCAATCTATCATAAGAGATGTTATCTCTAGTGAGGATTGATTTGTTATTTTTTATTTTATTTTTATATGTTTTTCAAAAAAAATTATTGAGGTGTAATAATGGTAAGCTCAAAGGTAATTAATAAAATTGCAAAAGATTATGAAGAGAAGCTTCCTGAAAAAATTTTCAAGGAAACAAAATCAAGTATCCCAAAAGATATTAAAAAATCTGAAGTCGAAAAAATATTTGAATCTGTTTATCAAAAATATTTGGATTCTAAAGTTGATCCTGGTGAAGCTTTAGGTTTGATTGCAGCACAATCATTTGGTGAACCATCTACTCAGATGACACTTAATACGTTTCACTTAGCAGGTGTTGCTTCTGTTAATGTTACTTTAGGTCTACCTAGAATTATTGAGATTGTAGATGCTAGAAAATCTATTAGTACTCCAATTATGGAAGTTTATCTTAAAGAACCATATAGTAAAGGAAAGAATATCAAAGATTTAGCTTTACAATTAAAAGAAACTAAATTAGATGGAATTGCAGATAATATTAATGTTGATCTTGTTTCTCAAGAAATTTCTATTGATATTGATGAAGAGACTTTAAAAAAGAGAAGTATTACAATTAAAGAAGTTAAAGATAGATTAAAAAAGAGAGTAAAAAATATGGAGTATGAAATAGATAGTGGAAGTATTGTTTGTTCTCCTAAAAAAGAAATCGATGATTATACTGATTTATTTAGAACCAAAGAGAGATTAAAAAAGGTTTTTATCTCTGGAATTAAAAAAGTTAAAGATGTTCTTCCTTTTGAAGAAAATGGAGAATATTATCTTGTTACTTACGGTACTAATTTAAAGAAAGTTTTAAAGAAAGATTTTGTTGATAAAAAAAGAACTATTAGTAATGATCTTCACGAAATTAGAAAATGTCTTGGAATTGAAGCAGCAAGGCAAACTATTGTTAATGAAATTAAAAAAGTTCTTGATAACCAAGGTATTCCTATTGATATAAGACATACTTATTTGTTATCTGATGGAATGACTGTTGGTGGAGATATTCAGGGAGTTACAAGGTATGGTCTTATTAATGAGAGAGATAGTGTATTATCTCGTGCATCTTTTGAGGTTCCAATTAGACATCTTGTTGAGGCTGGATTTTCTGGAGAAGTAGATGAGTTAAATGGTGTTTTAGAAAATGTTATGCTAAATCAACAAATTACTGTTGGTACTGGTGTTGTTAATGTTTCTTTTGATCATAATAAATTTAATGAATCTTTAGAAAAAAATAAAAAATAAAAGTATTAAGGTGAATTATAATGGCTATAGTTGACGATATTAGAAAATCAATGGAAGATGAAAAATTAGTTATTGGAAAGAATCAAGTTACTAAATGTTTAAAACAAAAAACATTAAGTAAAGTTATTTTAGCAACAAATACTCCTGAAAAATTATCTGAAGATATTGAGTATTACTCTTCTTTTTCAGATGTTTCTTTAATTAGATCTGATAAAAATAATGAAGAGTTAGGAGTTATTTGTAAAAAATCTTTTGGGATTTCCGTTTTAGGTATTGAGGAGTGATTATTTCCATGGTAGGTTTTGTTGTTGATAAAGAACTTATTTTTTATATGAATAAGTTTAGAAAAATTTCTCGTGTAGAACCAAAAGAAGCTTTTTTTGATACTCGAGATAATTTAATCTTTGTCATTCCTAATAATACTCTTGGAAAGTTTCTTAGAAAAAATAAAAAACTTCTTAAAGTTTTAAATAAAAAACTAAATGAAACAGTTAAAGTTGTTGAATTTAGTCCAAATATTAAAAAATTTGTAAGAAACATGATTTATCCAGTTAAACCTGAAGGAATGTATGTTAATGATAATGTTCTTTACTTGTCTTTAAATTCAAGAGTTGATCGTGGAAAAGTTTATGGTAAAGGTAAAGAAGATTTTAAAAAATTAAAGTATACTGTTAAAAAATACTTTGATGATGTTGATGATGTTAAGTTAAAATAATTAAAAAAGAGGTGTATATAAAATGCCAATTGTTTATTCAAAAGTTTTGGATGTTAAAATTAATCGAGAGAAAGATAAGGAAGAAAATTTGAATTTTGATTTTTCTATAGAAAGTATTGAATCTACTAGTTTAAATATTAGGGGAAATGAAGAAAAAGGAGTTAAATTTATTACTGTTTTTTCTGAAGAGTATGAGGATGGTCCTCATATTAAGATAAAAAATGAAGTAGTATATTTAGTTCCAAGAAAAGCTTCTGATAGTGTTGATCTTGATGGTGATAAAAAGAAAATACCTAAAGCAATTGTAGATGATGTTGTTGATCATATTGTTGATAAAACTTTTAATTTAGCTGTTAAGTTAGGATTAGAAGTTGGAATTAAACAACCATTAAACAAACCTAAGATTACTAAAGATAAAACCAAGAAGAAAGCAAAGAAAAAATCTAAAGAGAAAAAAGATAAATCTGATAGTAAAAAATCAAAGAAGAGTAGTAAGAAGAAAAAATCAAAAAGTAAATCAAAGAAGAAAGGTAAAAAGTCTTAGTAATTCAATCTTTATCACACAATCTTTATCAAAGTTTTTAATCTACGATTAAACACCCTTAAAAGTTTGTAATTTTATATTACACACTTCTAAACTTTAGTTTAGTAATCTTTGATTTTATATGATTGACCAGGATGGTACTATACTACCTGTAGCACGTTAGTTCTCATATTATTCTATTTGTTTCTATTTTTGTTTTTATAAGCTCCTATTTCTTTTTTTTTAAAGATGATTTTTATAGATTTTCTCTTTAGGTTTTTATTTTCTACACTCTTTAGCACTTTATCTTCTTCACTTTTTTAGTTCAAAATCTTCGCTATTTTTAGTTTAGCAATTAGTCTACGTTTTACCTAAAGAATATGTCTTCGTTTAAGTGCAGTGTTTAGGGCAAAATCCTCTAATAATGGAGTAATATATGAATGAAATAAAAGTAAATGAAATCTAATTGGTACTTCAGTGCCATTCGTTAGAATGGTATTATCCTTGCCAACTTACTAAACTAAAGTTTAGAACTGTTAAATTAGAAATTTAAAAGTGTGATAAAAGTTGAGGGCAAAATCATCCAAGAAGAAAAGGAACATATGATAATTTATTTTATCTGTCTTTGTGAGTTAATTGTTTTTAGAAAAATTAATATTTTTACTACTTTTTATTTGTCATTCTTCTGATATCTTTGTTTATCTCATCAAATGATTCTTTTAATTGATTATAACTTTCTTCAAGTTTCTCTTTCTCTTTTTTACTCATTTCTCTTAAATCTTTTAATGTATCTTTTAATCCATCCCTATCTTTTTCTATAAATACATTTGATCCGACATTAACAATAAAACTCTTAATATCTTTTAATTTTGTTTTTATGAAAATTCCTTCACCAAATTGACTTAATACTTCACTTCCTTCTAAGTCTTCATCTAAATTACTCATACTATCTTTTAAGTATTTTAATCTTGATACTTCTTTTTCTCTACTTTCAATTTCTCTCCCAATCTTTTCTAGTTGACTTTTAAGGTTATTTTGTTTTTTCATTAATTGCTTTATTAATTTCTCTTCCATTTTTAATCATATTTTGTAAATCCAAGTCCGCTTTCAATTTCCATTATCTCATAACCTGAGCTTTTTGGACCAACAACTAGTCCTTTATTATTAACTAAAACACCAGAATTAATATATCCTCCACCAAAATTAATTGTTCCAATTTTAATTTCTGTTTCAAGAAACTTTTCAATTGCCTCAATATCATTTCCTTCTAAATGAGGTGATGCCATTATTCCATTATCGTTTCTAACAAACATTTGTCCAATAGCATCAAAACCTTTTATTTTTTTTCTTAAAACTTTCTTTTTAAAGAAATCTTTAATTTGTTTCACTGCTTTTTCTTCTAAATCATTTCTAACTAAAATTCCACTATCAAAAACAATAACATTATTCCTTAAAGCATTATAATTAGAATCAATTTTTTTTACTTTAAATCCAATTTCTTTTAATTTTTCTATTTCTTCAGGGTATGTTTCTTTTGGAACAATTATTTTATCTTTATAACCACTTATCATTACACCAATCAAAGGAATTCCCGTTATATTAATTTCATGACATTCTGTACCAAGTGCTTTTTCAATTCTTTCTTTATTTTTTTCATAACCATAGCCACTACCAATAAGTGTTTTATTATCAGTAGTATATGAAAATAATCCAACATTTTGATTCCCATTAAAGTCAATTTTTATAGTTCCCATATTTATCTCTCGAATAGAATTTTTTTCTTACCAAATAGATTCATATCTTCCATTTGTTCATACTGTCTCTGATTAAGTAAAGTATATTTTATTAAAAAATTTTCCCTTTCACTTACTTCATTAACTACTTTTCTGATTTCGATCTCATCAAGTTTATCTTTTACCAATATTATTAAATCAACACTTTTCTTTGTTGGTTCATTATTCATAATTACTTTTTTAACTGACTCTATTTTTGATATCTTGTTAATAAATACTTTAATTGGTTTATTTTCTTTTTCAATAAATGTTTTTAAAAAATTTGTTAATTCATTGTCTTTGTTAGAATATATCTTAAACTTTCCAATTTTTTTTGTTTTAATTATATTTAATCCTTCCAATTTATTTAATATCCTATGTGTACTTGCATTACTTACATTCGTTTCTTTTGATATTTTTGAAAGATTCATCTCATCATTAGAATAAAGGATATACTCAAGTATGTTCAAAATTTTTTCATCAAATAATTCTAAAAGTAACTTCTTTTTATCCATATTACTTTATTTTTTTACTCTTATTTATATTTTTTCAATATTGTAACATCTTTCTATTTATGGAAAAACTATTCAATTATGAAAATATTTTTCAAATTTGAATTACAATATATTATGATCATAAAAAAGAACTAATAAGTAATTATAATAAGATTTTAGTTGTTTTTAGTTTTTTATTAAATATATATTTTGATTATATGTTTAAGATATATTGAATCGAAAATAGTAATATTTATAAATTAGTTCTTGCATATATTATATAAACTTTATTTAGTAATCGAGTGATTTTTTGAGTATTTGAGTTGGGGTTGAGTTAAGTTATATTTATAGTAACTATAATTAATATCATAGAAATATGATTAAAGAATATAGTAATTTAATTTATGGTTAAATAGTAATATAATTTAATAGTGAATTGTAAGTTTGTTTAAAATAATTTTTTTAAAAAAAAAGGTGTTGTCTAAATGGATTATGTGATAGATAAAGCAATGGAAACAGAAGAAAAATTGGGGGCAGAAAAAAAAATGGATGTCGCCCAGGCAAATATTAAAGTTATCGGTGCTGGTGGTGCTGGTAATAATATGGTCTCTTGGCTATATGAGAAAGAAGTTGATGGATCTGAAATTATTGCAGTTAATACTGATTATCAACAACTAAATAGCACACATGCTGATAAGAAATTTCTAATTGGAAAAGAAGTTACAAAAGGATTAGGTTGTGGTGGTTATCCTGAAAAAGGAAAAGAATCTGCAAAAGAAAGTTCTACTGAAATTAAGAAATCTTTAGAAGGATCTGATTTAACCTTTGTTTGTGCTGGAATGGGTGGAGGAACTGGAACAGGTGCTGCACCAGTTATCGCTCAAGAAGCTAGAAAGAAAGGTTCAATCGTTATTGGAGTAGTAACAATGCCTTTTAAAATTGAAAGGGCAAGAATTGATAAAGCAGAATTTGGTTTAAAAAGTCTTAAAAAAGTATGTGATACTGTAATTGTAATTGATAATAATAGATTAGTAAATATTGCTGGTAATCTTCCTGTAAAACAAGCATTTGCAGTAGCTAATGAATTAATTGCTACAATGATCAAAGGAATTGTTGAAACAATTTCTATTCCAAGTCTTGTAAATCTTGACTTTGCTGACGTAAAAGCTATTATGTCTGAAGGAGGAGTTGCAGCAATTGGTGTTGGTTTTTCTGATACTAATAATAAAGTAAAAGAAGCTGTTGATGGTGCCCTAACTAATCCGCTTCTAGATATAAGTTATTCTGGTGCAACTGGAGCAATTATTCAAGTGACAGGTGGTCCAGATATGACTTTAGATGAAGTTAATAGTACTGGAGAATTAGTCACTAAAGAAATGGATAGTGATGCAAATGTCATCTGGGGTGCTAGAATTGATGATGATATGAAAGGAAAAATCACAATAATGACCATTATTACTGGAGTACAATCTCCGTGGATATTAGGTCAAGAAGATGATGAAATGAGAAAAAAAGAGAATAAAGCAATGAGCAAAGAACTTGGAATTGAAATGTTTTAATGAGGTGAATATTTATGAATTTTTTAAAAGGTAAAAAAGCTGATATGGGTATTGGAACTTTAATTATTTTTATCGCTATGATTTTAGTCGCAGCGATAGCAGCTGGTGTATTGGTAACAACTGCATCGAGCTTACAAAACAGAGCACTTTTGACTGGATCAAGGTCTCAAACACAAGTTAGTACTAGAGTTTTACCACTTTCACTTTATGGTGAAGATGGAAGCGATGGTACAATTGAAGAGCTTTATTTTGATGTAAAATTAGCTCCAGGATCTGATCAAATTCAATTTAATGAAACTTTAATTACAAATAATTTGGATGATGAATCAGAATCAATGTCATATGCTGGTACAACTGAAACTGAATGTGATCCAGAAGGTTTATCTGATGGAGAATATGAAGTTGAGTATTTAATTGGTGGAGACAATGAAGGTTATCTAAATAGAGGTGATGTTGCAAGAGTTTGTTTTAACACACCAAGACCAATCAACGAAGATGAAGAAGTAAATGTTAGATTAGTCTTAAAAGTTGGAAACCCAACTGATTTAGATACAGTAACTCCACAAATTATGACAAACGAAAAAGTATTTATGTATCCATAAATACTTTGATTTTTTTATTTTTTTTATTTTATTTTCATTTATTCAATAATTCAATATTTCATACTCTTAATGTATTGAACTCCAATACGTTAAACCCCCAAACCCCCTGGGCCCCTATTAGGGCCCTTATTTTTTTTTATTTCTAAGAATCAAATAATTTAAATATTTCTAGTTTTTTTAAAATTTTCATGAAGCTAATAATTGCTGAAAAACCAAGTGCAGCAAAAAAAATTGCAAGTGCTCTTGCAGATGGAAAAGTAAATCGAAAGAAGTATTATAAGTCAGTAAATTACTATGAAATTACTCATAATAATGATGATATTTTAATTGCTTCTGCTGTAGGTCATCTTTATACATTAGATGAAAATGAAAAATCAAAAAAGTGGAGGTATCCGGTTTTTGATATTTCTTGGAAACCAATTAATCAGGTTAGGAAAAATGTTAATTATGCTAAAAAATATCTTAAATTTATAAAAAAACAAAAAGGTAAAGTTGATGAAGTTATTGTTGCAACTGATTATGATACTGAAGGAGAAGTAATTGGATTAAATATTATAAAACATGCACTAGGTAGGGATGATGCAAGTAGGATGAAGTTTTCTACATTGACAAAATCTGATTTAGTAGATGCATATGAAAATAGAATGAAATCAATTGATTGGGGACAAGGTCTTGCTGGTGAAACAAGACATTTTCTCGATTGGTATTATGGAATAAATTTATCAAGAGCTTTATCTTTAGCTTATCAAAATACTTCTGATCGTTGGGGTGTACTTAGTACAGGTCGTGTACAAGGTCCAACTTTAAAATTAATTGTTGATAAAGAGAGAGAAATTAATGATTTTACTCCTGAAAAATATTGGGAACTTCATTTAAAATCAAAAAACTTTGATGCTAAACATAAAAAGAAGAGATTTAAAGATGAAGATAAAGTAAAAGAAATTTATGATAAAATAAAAAAGTCTAAAGTTGGAGAAGTAACTAAAGTAAAAAAGAGGAAAAAAACAGTTTATCCTCCTAACCCTTTTAATTTATCTTCTTTACAATCTGCTGCTTATAGGTTCTTTAAGATTAAACCTCAACAAACTTTAAAATTAGCTCAAAATCTTTATCTTGCAGGGGTTATTTCTTATCCTAGAACTTCGTCTCAAAAATTAGACCCTAAATTAGGTTATAAAAAAATAATAAAAAAACTTGGAAAAAATAGTGATTATGAACTTTACTCCGATCACTTACTTTCTAAAGATAAAAAACTATCTCCAAATAATGGTAAAAAGAGTGATCCTGCTCATCCTGCAATTTATCCGACAGGTGAACTTAAAAAACTAAAAAAGAGAGAGAAAAAAATATATGATTTAATTGTAAAAAGATTCTTTGCAACTTTTGGAGATCCTGCAAAAAGAGAAAATATGAGAATTAATCTTAAAGTACATGATCAAACTTTCGTTGCTACTGGAACACATACTATTAAAAGAGGTTGGTTTGAACTTTACAAACCTTACTTAAAATTAAAAGAAAAAGAATTTCCTGAATATACAAAAGGAGATGTTATTAAAGTTAAGAAAATAGAATTATTAGATAAAGAAACAAAACCTCCTAAACGTTATTCTCCTAGTTCGATTGTAAAAAAGCTTGAGAAAAAAGGTCTTGGAACTAAAGCAACCAGATCTCAAATTGTTGAATCTTTATTTGACCGTAATTATGTAACAGGTGATAAAACAATAGAACCGACAAAATTAGCTTTTAAAACAATTGAATCTCTTGAAAAATATTCTCCAAAAATATTATCTGATGATTTAACTTCTGAATTTGAAAAGAAAATGGAGGATATTCGTGAAAAAGAAGAGGACCCTAAAAAAGTATTAAATGAAGCAGAGAAGTTACTAAAAGAAATACTAGAAGATTTTAAAGACAAGGAAAAAGAGATAGGTGAAAATTTAAGTGATGCTGTTACTCAAACAAAAAAAGATATCAATAATTTTGGAGAGTGTCCAAAATGTTCCTCAGATCTTACAGTAAGAAAAGGAAAGTATGGTAAATTTATTGCTTGTACTAATTATCCTGATTGTAAATTTACATTTAATTTACCAAATAGAGTTAAAGGAGTAAAAATGTTGAATGATGAATGTGAATATTGTTCAAGTAATCTTTACTTTGGTCGTGTTGGTAGAAAAGTTGGTAAATTTTGTATTAATCCAGATTGTCCTGATAATAAGAAAAAAAATACTAAATTAGATAAGAAATGTCCAAAATGTGACTCTCCTCTTATATATCGAAAAACAATTTTTGGGTCATTTCATGGTTGTAGTAATTATCCTAAATGTAAATATATTGATGATGGAAAAGAAGGAAAAAAAGAAGACAAAAAGAATAATAAAAACAAATAGTAAGTAATAAAATATTTATACTTGTTATTTTTCTTTTAAATGTTAGTGGTGGGGGTGCCGGAGTCGGTCAAACGGGCTGGGTTTAGGACCCAGTGGTTTAGTGCCTTCGTGGGTTCGAATCCCATCCCCCACATTATTCTTTTTAGTTTAATTCTATATTTAATATTCTTTGAAACAAATATTTTGTATTTAACTAAAGAAAATAGAAATCTTTATCATCTTCGATAGTTGTTTTCGTTTTAGCTAAAGAAATTTTAGGGTAAAATCATCTAAGAAAAAAAGAAATAGGAGCTTATAAAAACAAAAACAGAAATAAATAGAATACTATAGGAACTACAGTGCTATACGGAGTTATAGTACCATCCTGGTCAATTTATTAAACTAAAGTTTAGAACTTGTTAAATTAAAAATTTAAAAGCATATAAAATCAAAGATTACTAAACTAAAGTTTAGAAGTGTGTAATATAAAATTACAAACTTTTAAGGGTGTTTAATCGTAGATTAAAAACTTTGATAAAGATTGAAATAAAAATAAATAGAAAAAATAAAAAAATAATAAAAGAGAATTATTCAGAATCAGAACTTTCTTCTTTTTTTTCTTCTACATCACTATCTTCTTGTTTAGATTTTTTCATGTACTTCTCTATCTCATTCTCTACTTTTTCTACTTTTGATTTTCTCAAATTCTCTTTCTTTCTAAACTTAGCAATAATTGCCAATGTAACTGGAAAGATAGGATAAGTTTCTTTTTGTAAACCTTTTGGAATTGATTGATTTACAACTTTTTTTACAAAATCATCATAAGTATTTTCTTTACCAAAACTATATAACTCTTCTCTAATTTTTCTTCTAATTGCTTTCTTCTTACTATTTGTTGCTTTACCCTTTGTTATTAAAATTGGTTTAACTCTTACAAAAGAATCATCTTTTGTTTTAATAATAAAAGAGTCATCAATTTTACTTTTTCTCTTTCTAACAAATCTTTTTAATGTATTTGGCATAATTTCATAACCAACCATTTCAGTATTTACTTTACTCGCAGAAGCTTTTCTTACTTTTAGAAATGCATTATAATTTTTATTTTTCACATTTCCAGTCATAAACTTAAGATTAACCTTAATTACTCTTCCAATAGTATCTTCTGGAGCATCAGCAGTAATCTCTCCTACATTTTTTTCATTGAACTCACTTGGAGCCAATACATCAAACCAAGTTTTTTTCTTCCATTTTAATTTTGAGTCATCTGATCTCTTTTTTGCCATTTTTTGAACACCAGAATAATTATTAACACATCATGTTCTTGAAAAACAAAGCTATTTATAAAGATTTCTTTTGTATATATAAACAATCACTTAGAAACTTTTATTTTAACAATATTTAATGATTTTTTACAAAAAAATTTATAAAGACGTTGTATTTTTCAAAGTTGGAGTCAATCCGAAAAGTTTTACATCTAATTTTTTTCTTTAGGTGTAAGCGATTGAGGGATTGGTCTTATAGGTAGTTTTATTGTTATTTTAAATATATTTTAATTATTATGTGGTGTTAAATTATGTCGAAAAAAAGTTCGCCGAGACATGGAAGTTTGCAATTTTGGCCAAGAAAAAGGGCTAAGAAAGAGGTACCAAGAGTTAGATCTTGGCCAGATAAGAGTGATCAAGGACTACTTGGGTTTGCAGGTTATAAAGTAGGTATGACTCATGTTCTTGAAATAGATCAAGTTAAAAATAGTCCAACTAAAGGAAAAAGAGTTTCAACTCCTGTGACTATTCTTGAAGTTCCAAAAATATCTTTAATTGGGGTTCGAGTATATAAAAATAGCTATTCTGGATCTAATGTTTATGATGAAATTTCTAATCCATCAAAAGATATTGCTGATAGATTGAAAATGTCTTATGGTGATAAAAGTCAAAAAGTGGTGGAATTTTTAAATAACATTTCTGAAAATATTTCTGATTATTCTTTTTTAAGATTATTAGTTGCTACAAATCCAAAAAGAGCTGGATTTCCTAAAAAGAAACCAGATGTTTTTGAAATGGCATTAGGTGGAAGTATCGAAGACCAATTAAATTATATAAAAGAAAATATTGGAAATGAGATTGATATTAGTGATGTTTTATCTGAAGGTGAATTAGTTGATGCTCATGCAGTAACTAAAGGAAAAGGTTTTGAGGGGTCTGTTAAAAGATTTGGAATTTCTTTGAAACAACACAAATCTGAAAAAGGAAGAAGAGGACCTGGAAGTATTGGTGATTGGAAAGGAACAACATTTGATGTTCCAATGAGTGGTCAAGATGGATATCATCTTAGGACTGATTATAATAAAAGAATTTTAAAAATCTCCGATGATTTAGATGAAATCAATTCTAAAAGTGGTTTTAATGGTTATGGTCTTGTTAAATCTAAATATCTACTTATAAAAGGTAGTGTTCCTGGACCAAGAAAGAGATTAGTTTTATTAAAACATGCTATTAGGGCCAATAATAAATCTAAAACAAATCCAAAAGTAATTTCAATTAGTAAATAATTAAGGTGAATATTATGAAATTATCAGTTTTAAAATTAAATGGTAAAAAGGACAAAAGTATTGAATTGCCTGAACAATTTGATGAATATATAAGAGATGACTTAATTAAAAGAGCTTTTTTATCAATTCGTTCAAAAGAGAGACAACCTTATGGATCTAAAAGAGATGCTGGAAAAAGACATTCTGTTAGATTATCTCGTAAAAGAAATGCATATCGTGGAACTCCTGGAATAGGTATTGCAAGATCACCACGAAAAATAATGATGAGGAGAGGATTAAGGATGCATTGGACTGGTGCTTTTGCTCCAAATACTGTTGGTGGTAGAAGAGCTCATCCTCCAAAACCTGAAAAAAATTGGGTTGAAGAAATTAATAAAAAAGAGAGAAGAAAAGCAATTCGATGTGCAATGTCTGCAACAATTGATGAAGATTTAGTTTCAAAAAGATATAATATTCCTTCAAATTATCCTTTTATTTTATCTGATAAAATAGAATCTATCAAAAAGACTTCTGAACTAAAAGAAGCTCTTGAAAAATTAGGTTTTTCAGATGAATTAAAAAGAGCAAAAAAGAAAAAAATTCGTTCTGGAAAGGGTAAGATGAGAGCTAGAAAATATAAGAAAAAAAGAAGTATCTTAATTGTAACTAATAGTAGTGATTCTAATTTACATATTGCTGCTAAAAATTTACCAGGTGTTACTGTAAAACCTGTTTCAAATTTAAATTCAAAAGTACTTGCTCCAGGTGGTTCTCCTGGAAGAGTTACATTATGGACTGAAAGTGCAATAAAAAAATTAAATGAAGAATCATTATTTATGTAGGTGAAATAAAATGAAAACAAATTCAATAATAAGACCATTATCGACGGAAAAGTCCCTTAGATTGATGGAAGAGGAAAATAAATTAATTTTTGAAATTTCATTAAATTCATCAAAAAAAGATGTCAAAAAAGAACTTGAAGAACTTTATGATGTTAAGGTTGAAAAGGTTAATACAATGATTAATCCACACGCAAAGAAGATTGCTTTTGTGAGATTTGATGAAGAATCTCCTGCAGTTGACTTAGCTTCAGAATTAAAATTACTATAGGTGTTATAAATGGGAAGATTGATTCAACAAAGAAGAGGAAAAGGTTCACCAACATACAAGTCGCCATCTTTTAAATATGCTGGTCGTGCGAAGTATGCTCAAGATTTTAATGAATTGGTAGAAGGAGAAGTTGTTGACTTAATTCATTCAAGAGGACATAATGCTCCTTTAATGCAAATTGAATTAGAAAACGGTTATGAATTATTATTGATTGCTCCAGAAGGAATTAGTGTTGGAGAAAAAGTTCAATTTGGTAGTGGTGCAGATGTTGATGAAGGAAATGTTTTACCTTTAGGAGAAATTCCTGAAGGAACTAAAATATTCAATTTAGAACGAAGACACCAAGATGGTGGAAAATTTGTTCGATCTACAGGAAGTGTTGCAAGAGTAGTTGCTCAAATGGGTGATACTGTTGTTGTAAGATTACCTTCAAAAAAAGAAATTGAACTAAATCCTAAATGTAGGGCAACTGTTGGAGTTGTTGCTGGTGGAGGTCGTGTTGAGAAGCCTTTCATGAAAGCAGGAAATAAATTTAAAGCAATGAAATCCAAAAACAACAAATATCCTAATGTTAGTGGAGTTTCAAAGAATGCTGTTGATCATCCTTATGGAGGATCCAGTTCAGATAAAGGTAAACCAACTATTGCTCCAAAGAATGCGCCACCTGGACGAAAAGTTGGTAAGAATCGTCCGAAAAGGACAGGTAAAAAACGATAAAATAATTTAAGGTGTTAAACATGAAAAAAAAATCATTTTCATACATGGGTTATAGTATTGAAGATTTGAAAGATATGTCTTTAGAAGATTTTTCAGAGATAACAACTTCAGATGTTCGAAGAAAGATTAAGAGAGGGTTTACAAAACAAGAAGAAAGTTTACTAGAAAAGATTAAATCTGGTAAAGATAATGTTAGAACTCATGCAAGAGGTATGGTTGTTCTTCCAATTATGGTTGGGAAGAAAATTCATGTATACAGTGGTAAAGAATTTAAACCTGTTGAGATCATTCCTGAAATGATTGGTCATAAATTAGGTGAATTCGTACTAACAAGAGGTTTTGTACAACATGGAATGCCTGGAATTGGATCATCACGTTCCACACTTCATGTTTCAATGAGATAATGATGTGATAATATGGCTCATAATTACGTTACAAAATATAAAGGAGATGCAGCAAAGGTCTTTGGAAGAAATCTTCCTATCTCTAGGAAGAAATCTTTTGAGATTGCCAACAAAATTAGAGGTAAAGATGTCCTTTGGGTAGAGAAGTACTTAGAAAGAGTAATTGATAAAAAAGAAGCAGTTCCTTATAAGAGGTATAATAGAGATACTCCTCATAGAAAAGGTAAAGGAATGTCTTCAGGAAGATATCCTGTTAAAACTTCAAAACATTTTTTATCATTATTATCTTCATTAAAATCTAATGCTGAAGATTTAGGTTTAGATTTAGAAAAACTTTATCTTAAAGGAGTTGTAGTAAATAAAGGAACTAAAATGTTTCATTATGGGAGACATCGTGGTAGGAGGATGAAGAGGGCCCATGTTGAAATGGTTGCTGTTGAAAGAGAAAATAATTCAGATTCAAATAATTAAAATTAGGTGTTTCATATGATTGAGAGAAAATTCGTTAAACAAAAACTAAATAATTTTGAAATTAAGGAAGTAATCAGGGAGGAATTAAGAGGTACTGGACATAGTGCTACAAAAATTGAAAAAACTCCTCTTGGTGAAAAAATTACTATTTATTCTTCTAAACCTGGATTAGTTGTAGGTAGGGGTGGAAAAAATATTAAGTCATTAACCCGTAAGTTAAAATCTGAATTTGATCTTGAAAATCCACAATTAGAAGTTTCAGAAGTTGTAAATCCTTATTTAGATGCAAAAGTAGTTTCAGAACAAATTGCTTCTAATTTTGAGAGGTTTGGAGCTGGAAGATTTAAAGGTGTTGTTCATAAATTAATGGGTCGTGTCATGAATTCAGGAGCACTTGGTATTTCTATTAGAATTAGTGGAAAAGTACCATCTGCTAGATCTAGAAGTTGGTTATTTTCAAAGGGATATATGAAAAAAAGTGGAAACTTTGCAAAAGAAAATGTAAGTAGTTCAATTTCAATTGCTAGATTAAGACCAGGTCTTGCTGGAATTAAAGTTAGTATTCTTCCAGATGTTAAATTACCTGATAGAGTTGATGTGAAAAAAGTAGAAGTTGAAAGTGATAAAACAGATAATGAAGATAAATCTGATAAAAAAGATGAAAAGTCAGATTCTAAAGATAAAAAGAAATCTAAAAAGAGTAAATCATC
>CAZXZL010000004.1:22643-40088 GCA_964645415.1 uncultured Methanosarcinales archaeon
TAGTAAAAAATCCAGTAAAAAAGATAAATCTAGTAGTAAAAAAAAGAAATCAAAATCATCCAAGAAAAAGAAATCTGATGATAAAAAAGAGAAATCTGATAAAAAAGATGAAAAGTCAGATTCTAAAGGTGAAAAGAAATCTAAAAAGAGTAAATCATCTAGTAAAAAATCCAGTAAAAAAGATAAATCTAGTAGTAAAAAAAAGAAATCAAAAAGTAAAAAGTCTGATAAAAAAAGTAAAAAGAAGAAATCAAAATCATCTAAGAAAAAGAAATCTGATGATAAAAAAGAGAAATCTAAAAAAAGTAAATGAAATGATAATTTAAGGTGTTTATAATGGAAAATAAATTAAATAAAAAAAATGATGATGAACTTAAAAATTACTTAGTTGATTTAAAAAAGAAGTTAATTCGTCAAAGAGTTGCTGCTTCTACTGGTGGTGACACAAAAGTTTCATCAAAAATTAATAATACTAAAAAAGAAATTGCAAGAGTATTAACTAAATTAAATAATTAATCTTTTACTTAAAAAATTAAAAAAAATGGAAATAGATCCAATAAGTGGATTACCTAAGGAATTAGGTGTAATGGAAGATATTTCGAAAGAAAAACAAGATATCGTAATAACCTCTGAAAAAAGGAGGTTTGGAAAAGTTTATACCCTTATTAAAGGTTTAAATACTAGTGAAATTGATATTGATCCTTTGTTAAAATCTTTAAAAAAGAAATTTGCTTGTGGAGGAACTTTTAAAAGTGGAGTTATTGAGTTACAAGGTGACCACAGAAGAGAAGCTAAACCTTTTTTAGTTGAAAAGGGTTTTCCTGAAGAATCAATAACTATCAAATAATAATAATAATAATAATAATAATAATATTCATGGATGAAAAAACAATCCTAAACAAAAGCTTTATTAAGACTAAAGCTTTTCAAAAAAAGGTTAATGAGATATTAACTTCTCCTTTAATAGGGGAAAAAGTTAGAGTTTCATGCTCTAATGAGAAGTTTATATCAGGAATAATTGTGTCTGAGACACAAAATTCATTCCTTATTTCAAAAGAGTATAATTCGAAAGATTTAAAAAAAGTGATTAAATTTGGAAAACAGGTGATTTTAATTCGTGGTTTAAAGTTACCCGTTAAAATTTTTAATGGGACTTTAAGAGATCGGATTTCAAAATCATATTATGTTCATAAATAATTGGTGATTATATGGTAAGTAAATGTGATGATAAAAATTGTCCTAAACATGGAAAGATTAGGACTCATGGATTTAGTTTTATTGGTAAAGTTGTTTCAGCTAAAGCTAGGAAAACAATATCTGTAGAATGGACAAGAGTTGAAGATTCAGAGAAATACCAAAGAAAATATGAAGAAAGAAGTAGAGTTCAGGTTCATAACCCTGAATGTATTGAAGCAAAAAAAGGCGATTTAGTGAAAATTAAAGAAACACGTCCAATTAGTAAAACAAAGTCTTTTGTTGTAACTGAAGTATTAAATAAAGATTAGGTGATAATATGAAAGGTTTAGGTAGTAATGTTACAAAAGGATTACAAGTAGGAAGTGTTATTCCAGTATGTGATAATTCCGGTGCTAAAAAATTAAAAATTATTTCCGTTATTGGTTCAAAAACTAGAAAAAGTAGAGTCCCTAGTGCAGGAGTTGGTGATTTGGTAATGGGATCAGTTAAAAAAGGAAAACCAGATATGAAAAAACAAGTTGTTTATGCTGTAATTGTCAGGCAAAAAAAGGAATACCGAAGATTTGATGGATTAAGAGTTAAATTTGAAGATAATTCAGCAGTTATCCTTCGTGATGAACAAGGAAATCCTAAAGGTACTATGATGAAAGGACCTATCGCAAAAGAAGCTGCAGAAAGATGGTCTGCTGTTTCAAAAATTGCATCAATTATAATTTAAGGTGATTATTATGTCAAAAAAATGGTCAAAAAGTTGGAAATCTAGTAAAAAACAAAATAAACAAAGGAAATATCGTTATAATGCTCCTTTACATATTAGACAAAAATTCATGAGAGCAAAATTATCTAAGGAGTTAAGAGAAAAATATGATGTTACTAGAGCAACTATTAGAGTAGGAGATAAAGTAAAATTAATGAGAGGTCAATTTAAAGGTTTTGAAGATGATGTTAAAAAAGTTGATTTAAAAAATGAGAAAATTTATTTAGAGAATTTAACAACTGAAGCTCAAGATGGAACTGATTCAGCTTTTCCTGTTCATCCTTCAAATGTCATGATTACAAAACTTGATTTAAATGATGATCGTAGATTAAAAAGAAAAATAGATTAGGTGTTATAAAATGACTCATATTAAAAGATTTAATGTTAAAAAAACTTTGAATGTTTCAAAGAAAGAGTTACCTTGGATTACTAAATCTAAACCAGGTAAACCTTTTTTATTGTCTGTCTCTTTAGAGACTTTATTAAAAGAAGTTACTGATTTTGCAGATAATAAAAAAGAAGTATTATATTTACTTTCAAAAGGAATTTATGTCAATGGTAAAAGAGTAAAGAAAAGAAGATATCCTGTGGGTATTTTTGATGTTTTACATTTTGAAGGTAAAGAAGATGTTTATTATAGATTAGTATTAGATAATGGTGTTTTATCATTAAAAAATATTGATGAGAAAGAAAAAGATCTTAGAATCTTAAAAATCATATCTAAAAAATTAGTTTCCCGTAAAACCAAAAAAGGAAAAGAAGTTGGTTTTAATTATGGTTTAATTGATTCTTCAAATTACTTTACAGAAGAATCTTTTTCAACAAAAGGTAGTTTTATTTATAATCATAAAAAGAATGAAGTTGAAGATTATCTTGAACTTGAAAAAGGAACAAAAGTTATGATTATTTCAAAAAAACACATCGGAAAAGTAGGTATTATTGAAGAAATGTCTGATGATTTTGTTTTAGTTAAAGATGAAGATGAATTACTTAAAACAAAATCTAAAAATGTTTATGTTTTAGGAAAAGAAATTAAAATTACAATTTAAGGTGAATATCATGAGTAAAAATCCAATGAGGAATGTTGAAATTGAAAAAGTAGTATTAAATATTAGTGTAGGGTCTGAAAGAGAAAAACTTGACTCTGCTGTAGGTCTACTTGAAAGAATTACAGATAGAAAACCAGTGAAAACAAAAACAAATAAAAGAATACCTTCGTGGGGTGTTCGACCTGGTTTAGCTATAGGTTCTAAAGTAACTCTAAGAGGAAAGAAAGCTAAAGAATTATTGAATAGATTACTTCAAGCAAAAGATAATGAAATAACTGAAAAATCTATTAATGATAGAGGTTGTTTTTCTTTTGGAATTAATGAATATATTGACATTCCTGGTGTTAAATATGATCCTAATATTGGAATTTTAGGTCTTCAAGTGTCTGTTAACTTAAAAAGACCAGGTTATAGAATTAAAGAAAGAAGAATAGGTAAAAGAAAAGTACCTAAAAAACATTTAGTCAATAAAGAAGATGCTATTGATTTTTTAAAAGAAGAATTTGATGTAAAGGTAATTTAAGGTGATATAAATGACAGCTTCAAATCATAAAAAAATTTTAAATCAAATTGGTCACAAATCTGGAAAAGTAAAAAAATATAAAAAACACAACACAAAAAAAGATAGGTCATATGGTAGGACTGTTCATAAATGCTCACGTTGTGGAAGAAGTAGAGGAGTTATTAAAAAGTATAATCTTAATCTTTGTAGACAATGTTTAAGAGAAGTACATAATGAAATAGGATTTATTCAATATAGTTAAAGAGGTGCTAAGAAAATGTCAAAAAATGATAATATTTCAAACTCATTATTGAAATTAAACAAATGTATTGAACTAGGTAGGAAAGAAGTAGAATTATATCCTGCATCATCACTTTTAGTTAATATTTTTGATTTATTAAAAGAAAAAGGATTTATAGGAAGTTATGATTTAGAAGAAACTTCAAGGGGAAATAAGATTACTGTTAATTTAATAGGTAAAATTAACAAAATTAAATCTATTAAACCTCGTTTTCCAGTTTCATTAAATGGAGACAATGATTATGAATCTTTTGAAAGAAGATATTTACTTGCAAAAGATTTTGGATTATTATTAGTTTCAACAAGTAAGGGTTTAATGTCTCATATTGATGCTAAAGATAAAAATTTAGGTGGACGTTTAATCGCTTATTGTTATTAAAAGGTGAAATTATTATGAAAAATTCAATAAAAATTCCAGAGTATGCTGATGTTAAAGTAAAAGAAGGAAGTTTGGTAGTAGTTAATGGTCCAGAGGGAGAATATGAAAAAGAATTTTATCACCCTTTAATTAATATTGAGGTAAAAAAAGATAAAATTATAGTAGAGACAAAAAGTAAAAAGAAAAAAGTGACCTCTCAAATTAATACTATTACATCAAAGATTAAATCTTTAGTTGTTGGTGTAAAAGATCCTTTTGAGTATAAACTTAAAGTTTGTTCAAGTCACTTTCCTATGAATGTATCAGTAAAAGGGAATAAATTAGTGATAAAAAATTATACTGGTGAAAAAAAATCTCGTGAGATAAAATTATTTGATGGGATTGATGTTAATATAAATAATGATATTATTGTCTTAAAATCTCCAGATAAAGAATTAGCTGGAAACCAAGCTGGAATGATTGAAAGTAAGGTTCGAGTTTATGAAAAAGATAGAAGAAAGTTCCAGGATGGTATTTATATCATTGAAAAAGCTGGAAGAAAAATCGTTTAATAAGAAAGGTGTTTAATGATGAAACCTAACAAAGAAATAATTAAATATAGGAAAAGGATTCCTCGTTTCATTCGTGAATCAAGTTGGAAGGTAAAATCTTTAGATAAATCGTGGAGAAAACCTAAAGGTTTACATTCAAAAATGAGAGTTGGTAAAGGTGGTAAACCTAGTACTGTCAAGGTAGGTTATAGAATGCCTAATAAGTTTAGAGGTTTACATAAAAGTGGAAGAGAAATCAAAAAAGTCTCTTCAATTGATGAAATGAAAGAATTAAAACCAAAAGAAGTTATTGTTGAATTTCCTTCAAATTTAGGATTAAAGAAAAAATCTGAACTTGTTAAATTTGCTAAAGAAAATAATTATTATATTTTAAACATTAATCCTGATAAATATCTTTCAAAATTCGAAAGTTTCCTCGAAAAGAAGCAAAAGAAAAGAAAAGAAATTGAAAAAAGAAGAAAAGAACTTATTAAAGCAAAAAAAGAGGAAAAAAAATCTGATGACGATTCAAAATCATCTGATGATGATAAAAAATCTAAAAAAGGTGATGATGACGACTCTGATGATTCAAGTGGTTCTCCTAAAAGAGTAAAAGAAAAATCTGAAGGAGAAAAAATTAAAGAAAAAGTAATAACAAAATCTAATTAAGGTGATTATCATGAATTTAAAAGTCCAAAAAAAGTTAGCAGCAAGGTATCTAGGAGTTTCACCAAAGAGAATTGTTTTTGATGAAGACTACTTAGATGAGATTAAAGAAACCGTAACAAGGAAAGGAATTGCTCATCTAGTAAAACAAGGAATTATTGTAAAAAAACAAAAAAGTGGGATTTCAAAAGCTAGAAATAGAAAGAGAAGAGCTCGTAAAAGAAAAGGTCGTGGAAGAGGCCATGGTAAAAGAAAAGGTAAAAAGACTGCTAGATTAAATAAAAAAAGAAATTGGATTAATAAAGTAAGAGTTCAAAGAAAGTTTTTGAAAAAACTTAAAAATAAAGAAATTATTTCAAAAGTTGTTTATAAAGATCTTTACGGAAAAGTTAAAGGTGGTTTTTTTAGATCAAAAAAACACATTAAAATTTATATCCGTGATCATGACTTATCAACTGATAAAAATTAAATGTGATAAATATGGATTCAAGAAAAATATTATCTTTCAAAAGGAGAAGACTCGGATTGACTAATTATAAAAGGAGGTTATCTCTTTTAAAGTCAGGAAAGTTAAGATTTGTAATTAGAAAAACAAATAAAAGGATTATTTGTCAAGCTGTTAAATATAACGTTAAAGGTGATGAGGTTCTTTTAACTGTAAGCTCAGATGAACTTGATGAATTTAAGTGGAAACATTCATTTAATAATCTTCCTGCAAGTTATCTTGTTGGATTCCTTTTTGGTAAAAAAGCTCAAGAAAATGATTTAGATGATTTTGTAGTTGATTTTGGAAGACAAATTGTCACAAAAGGAAATAAATTATTTGCTGTTCTTAAAGGAGCTAGTGAAGCAGGAATTAATTTTCCATATTCAGATAATAAATTTCCTGAAGAGAATAGAGTAAAAGGAAAACATATTGAAAATTATTATAAAGAAAATAAAGATAACTTCAGTACTGATGTTTCAAATATTTCAGATGATTTTGAAAAAGTTCTGAAAAAATTAAAAAAGATTTAAGGTGATTTTTTATGGCTTCAAGAAATAATAATCGAAATAACTTAAAAGAATGGGAACCTAAAACTAGTTTAGGTCAAAAAGTAAAAAGTGGAGATATCGTTTCAATTGATAGTGTGTTTGAGAATGGATATAATATTCTTGAACCTGAAATAGTTGATAAGTTAATCCCTGAATTAGGTTCAGAAGTTTTACTTATTGGTCAAGCAAAAGGAAAGTATGGTGGAGGTCAAAGAAGAGCTTTCCGTCAAACAAGGAAAAAAACTAAAGAAGGAGAAAAAGTTGGATTCTCTGCAATGGTTTCAGTTGGTGATAGAACAGGCCATGTTGGTGTTGGTATTGGTAGAGGAAGTGAAACTTTTCCAACAAGAGAAAAAGCAAAAATTAAAGCTAAATTAAATATTATTAGTCTTAGAAGAGGTTGTGGTAGTTGGGAATGTGGTTGTAAAGGTCATCATTCAATCCCATACAGTGTTGAGGGAAAATGTGGATCTTTAACAATTAAATTGATGCCTGCTCCAAAAGGAACTGGTTTAAAAGCTGAAGGTGAAGTATCAAAAGTTCTTGAACTTGCTGGAATCTCAGATATTTGGTCTGAAGTAAAAGGAAAATCAAGATCAAAAGTTAATTTAATTAAGGCTACATTTAATGCTCTTAAAAAGATTCAAGAATTTAGATTAAGAAAAGAAGATATTGAGAAACTTGGTATTAATCAAGGATCTCAAAAATTAAAATTGAATTAAATTGGTGATAATTATGGGTAATATAGCAGTGGTTCAAATTAGAGGAACATTTGGAGCTTCTCCAAGGATTAAAAAATCCTTAGAAACTCTAAATTTAGGTAAGAAACATTCATGTACTGTTTTAGAAGATAATAAGAAGAATAGATCTATTTTTCAAGTAGTAAAAGATTATGCTACTTTTGGTAAAATTAAATCTGGAACAAAAAAGAAATTAGAAAAATTATCAAAATATGATGAAAAAATTGTTTGTCATCTTCATCCTCCAAGAGGTGGATTTGAAAGAGGTGGAATAAAGAAATCTTTTTCAAATCGTGGTGCCTTAGGTAAAAGAGATAATATGGATGATTTAATTGAAAAAATGTTACCTTTTGAAGATAGTAGTAAATCAAATAGTAAAAAATCTAATAAAAAAGGTAAATCTAAAAGTAAAAAGTCTGATAAAAAGAGTAAAAAGAAGAAATCAAAATCATCTAAGAAAAAGAAATCTAAAAAGAGTAAATCAAATAGTAAAAAATCTAGTAAAAAAGGTAAATCTAAAAGTAAAAAGAAGAAATCAAAATCATCCAAAAAATAATATTAATGGTTTATTTTTTATATAATTAAAAGGTGAATAATTATGGTTCGAAGAAAAAGGAAAAAGAAATCAAGACATAGAGGATCTAGAAGACATGGGGGAGGACAAAAGAACAGAAGAAGAGGTTCTGGAAACCGTGGTGGAGTAGGAAATGCAGGTTCTTTTAAAAGAGCTGATACTATTCGTTCATATCATCATAATATTGGAACAAAATTTGGAAGTCAAGGTTTTGTATCAATGAGAAAAGATTTGAGTTTATTTGAAAACATTTCAATGATCGATAAACATCTTGATAAATTTCTTGAAGAAGGTTTAATTAAAAAAGAAGGAAAATATTTTGTGATTGATGGAGACAATTTCCCATTTGATAAATTACTGGGAAGTGGTCAAGTAAATAATAAATATTTAGTTAAAAATATGAAATTATCCAAAAAAGCAAAAGAAAAGATTGTTGATGTTGGTGGAAAAATTGAAGAATCTGAAGATTAAAATTTATGATTAAAAATGTCTTTTAAAAAGATTGTTAGAGGTTTTGTTAGATACTTGCCTGAAGTAAAAAAACCTATTAAAAGATTATCTCTTAAGCAAAAGTTATACTATACTTTATTAATCTTAGTTATTTTCTTTGTTTTAGGTGCTGTTCCTCTAGCAGGCTTAGATCAAAATTTATTAGGTGAATTAGAGTTTCTTTCTATGATTATGGGTGCTAGTATTGGAACAATCTTAACTTTAGGTATTGGTCCTTTAGTTACAGCATCTATTGTTTTACAACTTCTTTCAGGTTCGGGTTTTATTGATATTGATCAAACAACTGATGAAGGTAAAAAGACATTTCAAGCTTATCAAAAATTTCTATCTGTACTGTTTATTTTATTAGAATCTTACATTTTTGTATTCTTTGGTGGTTTAACTGCAACATCACCATCCTTACAATGGCTACTTGTAATTCAACTAATTATTGGTGGTTTTATTATTATGATCTTAGATGATTTCAGTACTAAATGGGGTGTTGGATCAGGAATATCTTTATTTATTGCTGCTGGTGTTTCAAGGCAGTTAATGGTTCAATTAATATCTCCTTTTGCTGCAGATGGATCATTGTTTTTTGTAAGTAATATGGCTCCTGTTGGTGCTATACCTTCTTTAATTGCTTTTTTAATGCCTACCTTTAGGTCTCCAGAAATTATAACTGAACTAACAAGAATTGGTTTTGGATTAGTAAGTACTATTGTTGTATTTTTAATGTCTGTTTATGCTCAAACAATGAAAGTTGAAATTAATCTTGCACCAAAAAGTTCTAGAGGTTTTAGGTATCCTTGGCCCCTTAATTTTTTATATACTAGTAACATTCCTGTGATTTTAGCTGCTGCTTTATTAGCAAATCTTCAGCTATTGTCTGGTATGTTTGGTGGTGGAGCTTTTGAAAATTTTGTTAATAATTGGTTGATGAATCATAATTTCATTTTTGATTTAATTTCTCAAGGACCATCTGTTTATATATTTGCAAGAGCTTTTGTATACTTGATGGTTATGGTAGTATTTGCTACCTTATTTTCATACTTATGGGTTCAGACATCAGGAATGGATGCAGAATCTCAAGCTAAAAATATTTTAGGAATGGGTTTGAAAGTTCCTGGTTATAGAGCAAATAAAAAACTATTAGTTAGATTATTAAATAGATATATTCCATATCTTGCTATATTAGGTGGTATTGCTATTGGTTTACTTGCTGCCACTGCTGATCTTATGGGTGCTTTAGTTCAAGGAACTGGTTTATTACTTACTGTAATGATTTTATACAAATTTTATGAAAATCTTACAAGAGAATATGCTGAAGAAATGAGTCCTGAGTTAAGACAATTTGTTGAATCTTAACTTTTTATTACTTTTTTTTAATATAATTATTTTATATGGTGTTAAAATGGTTTTCTTTTTAGAATGGGATCCACTTGTAGTTATTATTTTACTTTCTTTTTCACTATCTTTATTGATAGTAATGTTTCATAAGTTCTTTACTGATCAAGAGAAATTAAAGAAAATAAAAGATGAAATTGATGTGATGAGAGATAAACTAAAAGAGATGCAGAAAGATCTTAGAAAAGAAGATTCTGATGTTACACAAGAAGAGATGATGAGTCTTCAAAAAAAGATGATGTCTAAATCTTTTGAACGTACTAAAGATTCAATGAAAGTTTCATTATTCACTTTAATTCCAATTGTTTTTATTTTTAGTTTTATGAACTCACATTATATTTATGAAAACATTAATCCATATGATGATTTTGAAGTAAGTGTTTATATGCACGATAATATTTCGTTAGATGTTGTTTCTCAATTAAATTCAACTTTAATTAGTGAAGATTATCATGAAGAGATATTTCGTAGAGTTTATTCATTTGAAGGTGGATCTAAAGGGATACATGTAATTGATTTTAATTATAATGATGATAGTTATTCAAAAGAAGTATTAATTAGTGATAAACAAGAATACAATGAAAAAACAACTAAAGTTGATTCAGAATATATTGATAGAATTGAAATTGACTATAATAAATTAAAACCTTTAGGTGATTTTTCAATATTTGGTTGGAATCCAGGTTGGTTAGGGGTTTATATTATTTTTTCTATAGTATTTAATTTAATTTTAAGAAAATTACTTGAGGTTGCTTAGTTTTTATTATTTAATTATCATAAATGAGGTGTTATTATGTTAAAACTTAATTTGGAATTAGATAACGATAAAAAGATAAATAACTTAAATGTAGCAATGGATAAAGCTACATCATCTGAGATTTTTTTAGCTGTAGGGATGCTAGAAAAAGCAAAGCAAAAAATGTTATCTAAAATAAAACCATCAGCTGAAATAGGTAAAAAATAGATATAAAAAAGTAGATTTACATTATTTACTTTTATTTAATTACTCTATTATCTGTTTTTTTATTTTACCTACTATTATTACTTTAAATTTTATTTTCTGTTGGTATTTCTAATTTTTCAATATAATTAAGAAGTGCTCCTCCTCCAGTTGATAGAAAATAAAATGAATTTTCTTTTCCTAAATCTTCTATTGCTTGTAATGTTTCTCCTCCTCCACAAATTACTTTTGCTTTTGAATCTGATAGTAAATTAACTAATTTTTTTGTACCTAATGAGTATTTACTTTCTTCAAATTTACCCATAGGTCCATTCCATAATATTGTTTTGCTTTCATCTATTATCTCTTTTATTTCTTCAAAAGATTCATCTGCAATGTCTAATCCTTCTCCTTTAATTTCTTTATAATCCAAAACTTTATCTTTTCCTTTAACATTACAAACAATTTTTTTTGGAATAATTATCTTCCCTGTTTTTAATAATTTTTTTGCATCATCAACAAAATCTTTTTCATATAAAGATTTCCCAATATTATAACCCATGGCCTTAATAAATGTAAAAGCCATAGCTCCTCCAATAAAAATATTATCACTTTTATTAATTAATGAACTAATTGCTGGAAGTTTTGTAGATAATTTTGCTCCTCCCATTATAACTAAGAAAGGTTTCTTTGGATTTTTAATTGTCTTTTTTAAATAATTAAGTTCTTTTTCTAATCTTAATCCAATAAATGAAGGTAAATGATTTGTAACTCCATATGTAGAAGCATGTTTTCTATGAGATACTGAAAATGCATCAAATACATAATAATCAGCTTGTTTTGCTAATCTTTTAGAAAATTCATCTTGATTTGATTTTTCTCCTTTATGAAATCTTAGATTTTCAAGTAATATAACATCTTCAGTTGAATTATTAATTTTTTCTTCTTGATTTATACAATCATCTAATTTTAAAACTTTTTTACCTAGGAGTTTTTCAAATTCATTTTTGATTGAATTCAACCTTAAATCTTCTTTTACTTCACCCTTAGGTCTTCCTAGATGAGTCATTACTATGACTTTATTATTATTTTTTAACAAATATTTGATAGTATCTAGACTAGTTTTTATTCTAAAATTACTTTTTACTTTATTATTCTTTATTGGAACATTAAAATCTACTCTAACTAAAACAGTACTATCTTTGATTTTATTTTCTTTTATTGATCTCATTTTATATAAAATCTATAGCTTTATATTAATATTTATTGATTTTTAAAAAGTTAATATCTCTCTTTATTTTCTTTTAGAATTGAATTTATATGATTATTGAAATGAATTTTAAAATTAAGAAAAATATAGCTGAGATAAGATAAACCAAAAATACTTTTTTAACTAATTTTCTTCCTTTTGATTCCATAATAACATAAACTGTAATTAATGAAAATAATATTGAAAAAATCAATAATTGCTTATAAATATATAAACCAATAAATAAAAATGGTAGGATAGTTAATATTGAAATTATTTTTTTTGATTTTTTTTCTCCAAATATCACAGGAATTGTTTTAATTCCAGATTCTTTATCTCCTTTATAATCTTTGAGATCTATAAAATTCAATGCTAATGAAAACGGGATTATAAAAAATAATATGTATTCATTTGGAAAAAGATTATAACTTATTGATCTTTCTCCAATCAGATATATTGAAAATCCCATTAATGTAAAAACTAATAGGTTGAAACCTAGTAAAACTTTTGATATAACTGGAACTCTTTTAAATCTAATTGGAGGATTTGAATATAAAAAGAATGAACTTATTGCAATTATGTTTAAAAAGAAAAATATGTATCCCATTAAAATTGAAATAAATATTGATATAATTAATAATACAATACCTGTTTTTTTATAATCTTTTTTTGAAATATTTTTGTTAAATAAAGGTCTATTATTATTTGAAATTTTATCAATTTTATAATCTGAAATATTGTTAAAAATTATATTAGATTTACATGTTAATATTACCATAATATTTAGAGCAATAAATTTTAATGGAAAACTTTGAGGAAGACTATCAAAAGAATTATAACCAATAAATATTCCCAAAATAATCATATATATACAAATAAGTAACCTAATAGGTCTTATATCTTTTATTAAACTTTTAACTAATTCTTTTTTTGTAAGGTAAAATAAAATCCCTGAAAATATTAAAGATATAATTAAATAATAATATACTAGGAAAATACTATCTACATTAAAACCTAATAAAATCATAATTTGTGGATTGTTTGCTGAAAAGAAGAAAAACAAGTAAATGACTATTGTAATTATAGAACTTTTTAAAATATTTTCTGTTTTAATTAAAGTATAAATAAATATTGACAATGCTAGTAAAAGAAAATGTATCCTTATCCCTAGCGTTATTCCTTCATTTATTGCTCCTCCAAAAGTTAAAAAAAGATATAATAATTCATTTAATGTTTCAGGAAAGGCATAAGATACCATAGTATTTCTAAAACCAAAAAAAATAATATCTAAAATATATCCTATTGAAAAAATAACTGATAAAAGAGAAAAAACTCTTATCGATTTAGTTAAATCAATATTTATTGTTAACTTTAATATAAATAATGATGCCGACAATATAAAAATATAAAATAAAATATATTCTAAATGAAATAATAAATTTATTCTTGATCCTGTTGAAAATTCTTCAATTAAATTTCTAATTGTTAAAAATGAAAAAAAAGTTAAGATGTAAAAAAGAATAGGTGTTTTATCATTCTCTATATTTTCTATAACTTCTTTGATTTTTTCTAGAATTCCATTATTTTTTTTTCTTTCTATTTTATTCATTTTTATGATGCATTAAAATTTTATATCTTAATTATTCCTTTTTGTTTTTATTTATAATTCCTTTTCTATTTTATTTAAATGTTTTTTGTTTTTTATAAAATAATATTTATTTTATTCGAAACATTAATAAATGATATAGGCACTTTATTAATAGTGAGTCCTTAAGTTTATGAGTGTTAAAGATGCCTAAAACAAAAATTTTAAAATTAGAGATGAAAAACTTTAAATCTTTTCATAAAAAAACAGTAGTCCCTTATAAAGATAACTTTAATGTTATTATTGGACCTAATGGTTCAGGTAAGTCAAATATTTTGGATGCGATGTGTTTTGTACTTGGAAAGACTTCTTCTAAAGCTCTTAGAGCAGAAAATAATGCTAAATTAATTTTTAATGGTGGTAATTCTAAAAAACCTGCAAATTATGCTTATGTTTCTCTTTATTTAGATAATAAAAATGGTGCATTTAGTATAGACACTGATGTTGTTAAAATAACTAGAAGAGTTGATAAGAGCGGTAAAGGAACTTATAAAATAAACGAAGATAAAGTAACAAAAAGAGAAATGACTGAATTATTATCTCAAGCGGGAATTGATTCAGATGGATACAATATTGTATTACAAGGAGATGTTTCTCGTTTTGTTGAAATGACTTCAAATAATAGAAGAGAATTAATTGAAGAGATTTCTGGATTAGGAGTATATGAAAAGAAGAAAAGTAAAGCTTTGAAAGAACTTGATAAAGTTGATGATAAATTAAATGAAGCAAAACTAGTTTTAAATGAAAAATCTAATTACTTAGATGAGCTTGAAGAAGATTATCATAATGCAAAAAAATATCTTGAATTAAAAGAAGAAGTTAAGAATCTTAAAGCAACTTTAATCAATTTAAATATAGATGAAATATCTGATGATAAAGAAAAGTATGATAAAAAAATTAAATCTTTAAAAGAAAAAATAAAAAATATCGAAGAAAAAGTATCTAATATTGAAGATAAGAAAAATGAGGTATTAAAAGAGATAGAATCTATTTCAAATGATATTGAGAAAAATTCAACTGGTTCTGAAAATACTTATGTTAAAAAAATAGAAAAACTTTCTGAAAAGTTATCTTCAAAAAAAGGTGATTTGAACACATTAAATTCTGAATTGAAAAGAAATAAAGAACGTCAAAAAGAAATTGATGAAAATATTAAAGAACTCAATTCAAAAATTGAAAGAGTTGATAAAGATCTTAGTGAATTAAAATCTAGAAAAGATAATCTAAAAAAAGAACTTAAAGAAGTAAATGAATTAATTTCTAAACATAAAGAAAAAAATTCTCTTGAGAATTTAGGTAAAATTGAAGAGGATATCGAAGAAATTGATTCAAAAATTGAAAAGAAAAATAAGAAAGTACACTCTTTAAGAGAAAAACAACAAGAAATGTTACGAAAAAAAGATAGACTTGAAATGGAATTGGATTCTGTTGAAAGTCAATTACGTAAGGTTTCTAAATTACAAGATGAAGAACAAAAGAAATTAGATAAGATAAAAGAAAAGAAGAAGAAGTATAAGGAGGTAACTGTTAAATTAAATAAGGTTTTATCTGAAAACTCATCTGTTTCTGCTGAACTAAATAATGCTAGAAATAAAAAAGAGGAACTTAATAAGAAACTTTCTAAGATAAAAGGAAAAAGTATGATGATTAAAGAAAAACTTTCTCGTAATAATGCAATCAAAGTTGTTTTAGATATGAAGAGATCCACTGAAGGTATTTTTGGAACAGTTGGTGAATTAGGGAGAGTTAATAAAGATTATTCTGTTGCTTTAGAAGTTGCAGCAGGAGGTAGAATGTATTCTGTTGTTGTAAGAGATGATTCTGTTGCGTCTAAATGTATTTCTGTTTTACGTGATAAAAAAGTAGGTACTGCTAATTTTTTACCTTTAAATAAGATTCATGCAAGAACTTCTAATGTTGGTGATGTTTTGAATAAAAATGGTGTATTAGGACTTGCAAGAAATTTAATTAATTATGATCCTAAATTTAAAAAGATTTTTGATTATGTTTTTGGAGATACTATCGTTGTTCAAAATCTTTCAATAGCTAGATCTTTAATGAAAAGAGGAAGAAGGATTGTTACATTAGATGGTGATTTAATTAAAGGTAGCGGAGCTATGCAAGGTGGTTATAGGAAGAAAAAAAGGAAATCAGCAGGTTTTGTCAATGAAGAATGGGATGAAAAAATTCAAGAAGTAGAAAAGAAAATTCAAGAATATAGTAGATTAGTTTCTAAATTAGAACAAAAAAAGAAAGAAACTGAAGAAGATATCTCTGAATTACGAAAGAAAAAGGCAAGTTTAGAAGGAGAAATAATTAAAGAAGAAAAATCATTGAATTTAGATAAAGATGATTTAGATGTAAGTAAAGATAAAAAAGAAGTTTTAATTGATAAAATTAATAAGTTTGAAGATGACCTTGATGAGATTAATTCTGAGATTAGATCAAACATGAAGGATTTAACTAAGTTAAAAACTGAAAAACAAGAAAAAAGAGAAAAGATGAGTTCTGCTAGGGATCCAACAATTATTGCAGAACTTAATTCTTATGAAGATAATAAAGAATCTATTAAAGAAAAAATTTCAAAAGTAGATGTAAAAATCTCTACACAAGAGTCTAGAAAAGAAAATGTTTTTCTTAAAGAACTTGAAAAGATAAAAAAGATTAGAACTGATCTTGATAGTGAATTAGAAGAATTTAAAGAAAATAAAAAATCTATTAAAAAAGAAGTTGAAGAATTAGAATCTAAATTAGAAGAACTTAGAGATAAAAATAAAGAATTCCAATCCAAATTTAAAGACATGTTTGAAAAGAAGAAAAAATTAGAAAAAGACTCTGAAAATTACTCTAAGAAAATATCTGAATTATTAGAAAAAAGAAGAGATTATGAGAAAAAAATTAATAATATTAATCTTAAATCTGCTCAAATTAATGCTAAATATAATTCTTTAAAAGAGCAACTCAAAAATATTGATGATTATGAAATTTATGACCTTGCAAAAAGTACTGTTAAAAAGAAACTTGCAAATAAAGAAGTTGATCTTGAATCTTATGGAAATGTAAATATGAAGGCTCTTGAAATGTATGATGAGGTTAAACAAGAGTATGAAAATCTTGTTCAAAAAAGAAAGGCTTTAATTGATGAAAAAGATCAAGTTATAGAAATGATGAATAAAATTGAAACAAAAAAGAAGAAAAAATTCATGTCTACTTTTGAAAAACTCAAAGAAAAATTTTATGAAAAATTTGAATCTTTATCTTATAAACCTGCAAAAGCTGTATTAAAATTAACTGATGAAGATAATCCTTTAGATGGTGGAGTTGATGTTAAAGTAAAATCCGAAGGAAGACGTTTTTTAGATATAAGAAGTCTTTCCGGTGGTGAAAAATCAATGACTGCAATTGCTTTCTTATTTGCTGTCCAAGAATTTTCTCCTGCTCCATTTTATATTCTTGATGAAATAGATGCTGCATTAGATAAGAAAAACTCTGAACAGTTATCTGATTTAATTAAGAAATATTCTTCAAAAGCTCAATATGTGGTTATTTCTCATAATGATAATGTTATTACTAAAAGTGATGCTGCCTTTGGACTTTCTATGAATAAAGAAGGTATTAGTAAAGTTGTTTCATTAGATTTAGAGTAATTTTAACTCAATCTTTATCACGCTTTTAAATTTTTAATTTAATAAGTTCTAAACTTTAGTTTAGTAAGTTGACCAGGATAGTACCATACTTCGTATGGCACGGTAGTTTCCATAACTTTCTATGTATTTCTGTTTTTGTTTTTATAAGCCCCTATTATTTCTTTTTTAGATGATTTTGATGGATTACATTCGAAGAAGATTAAACGTAGATTTTCTCTTTAGCACAATTTTTATCAATTACTAAAAACAAAGTTTTTAGAATCTTTAAATCAAAGATTTAATAGAAATTGGTTAGGATGGTACCATACTTCGTATGGCACGTTAGTTTCCATAAATTTC
>CAZXZL010000005.1:0-35501 GCA_964645415.1 uncultured Methanosarcinales archaeon
CATTAAGTGAATGGTATGATCAATATAATAAGTATCATAAATCTGATGAAATTAACTTTGATGGTGGAGATGATGTTTTAGAAAAGATTGAAGATGAATATGGTTGTGACAGTAAAATTGATGGAATTACAAAAAGTTTTAATGATTGGTGGTTTAACTTAAGAAAAAGTAATACTGAAAATGTAGTAAGATTAAATATAGAAGCAGAAACAAAAGACCTATTAAATAAAAAAGTAAGTGAATTATCTGAGTTTATAAATGATATTTAGGTTAAAACCTAAATAATTCGGTTGTTTTATATAATAAAAGAGGGTTGTTTTTTTATGAAAAATCGTATTGTTTTGGATTATGAAACAATTAAGGCTTTATCTTATGATACAAGACTTGAAATATTAAAAGTATTATCTGAAAGAAATTTAACATTATCTGAGATTTCAGAAGAATTAGATTTAAAACCAGCAACAATAAAAGAACATTTAAAGAAATTACTTAATTCTGATCTAATTTCAAAAGAAGATACAGATAGAAAATGGAAATATTATAGTCTTACAAAAAAAGGAAAAAAAGTTGTTGGAAAAAAAGAATTCAATGTTAAATTTATGTTATTTATAAGTTCTATTATCTCAGCAGCATTTGGTTTTTTATTTGTAAGAGAAACTTTTAATTTTTTATCAGAACCAAAAGAACAAGCAACAAGAACAATGGTTCAGGAGACAGCAGATGATGTTTTAGCTGAATCTGTTGCAGAAGTAGGAATTCAGTTTCCGTGGATTTATTTTGTTTTATTTATAATTTCTTTACTAATTTTAGGTTCTTTAATAGGTTATAAAATATTTAAGGTGAAAAGAAATGAAAAATTTAAAATGGATTAACTTTGGACTAGTATTGATTGTTTTAGTAGTTTTTTTAATTGGTATTGGATCTCCAAATATACCTCAAGATGCGGTATATGAGATTGTTGATGGTACTAATACAAATGTAATGCAGTTAAGAGATACTGCTGAAACTGAAGTTGAACCAAATGAAGTAAAAGTTAACTTAAGAATTGTAACAAGAGATGAAGATCATCAAAGCGCAGTTGATGAAAATACTGAGATAAATAATGAGATAATTAATTATTTTGAAGATGATTATGAAGTTGTTTCTGAAAGCTATCGTGTTTCTGAATGGACTGATAGAGATCCTGAAACAAGAGAGATAAATGTGTTAGGATATGAGGTTTATAACACAATCAGTATTAAATCTGAAGATATTGAAAAAGCAGGAGAAATAACATCTAAAGCTTTTGATTTAGGTGCACACGAAGTGCAATCAATTGATTATAGAATTGATGATGAAAAAAGAAGAGAGATTCAAGATGAATTGACAAATGAAGCAATTAAAGCAATTAAAGAAAGAGCAGAAAATATTGCACAAGTAAGTGGTGTTGATATAACAGGAATTGTTGAAATTTCTCCAGACTCTTGGGATTATTCACCTGTTACAATGAGAAGTGAAGAAGTTCAAATGGAGATGGCTGATGCTAGTACTTATCAAGAACCAGATTTTTCTCCAGGTGAAGAAAAAGTTTCAACATCTGTTTCAATTACTTTTAGAATAAAATAATTTTTTTCTTTTTTTTTCTTTTAAATTTATTATATTTCTACTAATTCTATTAATTTTAAAATTAAATTTAGAAAAACTATGTCTTTTGTAATTTTTATCTTTATTTTCATTAGTCAGTAACAACAAATCAAAATATTTATAAAATATAATTTTTTTCTTTATATAACAACTATCTTAGAGGTTTTATTATGATATTTAAAAAAAATAAATTAAAAAATGAAAACATAGAAAAAATAGCAAGAAACTTCTCTGCTGCTATTGCTAATGATATTAATTATGATCATGATGAATTTAAAAATTTTATAAGTAATACTGAAAACCTTGAAAGATTTACTAATAAGTATATTGTTGATTTAATTGAAAGCAAGGATGAAAAAAAACTTAATGATTATTTAGAAAAAACTTCTGAGTTAAATGATTATATTTCTAATACAATAAAGAAAGGAGGAAAAGTAAATGATTTCTTTTATAATCACTTTTATGAATCATTAAAATCTAAAGTAAGTCATGAATATAGTAATAAAAAAGATTTTTTTAAAAAAATAGCAAGAGTTTCCTTAGGATTAGGAGATAATAAAAATAAACTTGATATAATTTCTAATGATAAAGAAAGTTTAGAAGTAATGGTTGAATCAGCAATTACTGGAGATATGGTTGATGATTCAAAAATCTTTTTTAATAATAAATATAGTCGTGATTTAAAACATTTAGGTAAGTTAGCAAGAAATAATTCTTTTTATGATTTATCAATGGATTCTTATGAGTATTTAAATAATAGAAAGGAATCTGAAAAAACTTTAAAATCTTGTATTAATGAATATTTAAGAAAGAAGAATTCTAATAAATTAAAACAAAAGTCACTTAACTTAGCAGATAGATATTATCAATTATCAAAAGATTTAGATAATTTATCAAAAGAATCATTTGATTTTTTTGAAGATGTATCAAAAATAGGAGATGATGGAATGAAGTATTTAGATAGTATCTTAGGTGAAATGTTTAATGATTCAAACATTGAAACTAAAAGTAAGATAAAAGCAATTCATAAATATGCAGATATTTGTCTAAAAGATAGAGAATATATAGAAAAAAATGAATATCTCTCAAAAGCAAATAATTGGTTATTAACAGCTAAAAACAATTTAGATGATACTGATAAAAATAAGTACTTTTCAAAACTAAAAAACAAAATTAATAATATTAGTACTTATTTTAATTCTAGTTAATTAAGAACTTTACTTTATTTTTAAGGTGATTTAAATGAAAACTATTGAAAATTATAATGAAATTAAACCTGCAGGAAATACGAAAGTTGCTAATGAATATAAAAATTTAGATGAATTAAGATCTCATCTTTATGACTTATCTTCTGATTTAGAGAATGAATTAAAAGATAAAAAAACAATTTATGATAATAAAAGGATTGAAGCTTTAAGAAAACCATTTAAACTTGAGTTAATGAATATTATTTTAACAGAAGATTATGATTTATCTAAAAAAGATGATGTTGAAAAACACGTAATTTGTTATAATCAAATACCTAGATTAGACTCAGGTGATAGTTATGATTCTTTATTTGATATTTTAAAAAATGATTTAGATAGATATATCAAAGATGATATTAAAGAAAAATATCATTATCTAAAAAGTGATCTAAAAGAGAATTATGATTTAAAGTTAAATGATGATTCTATTTTTTACTTTCTAAATGTTAAATCTAATGATGTAGAAAAAAAGAGTTATGATAGAAAAGGAGAAGAATTTATTGAAAGATGGGGACTTCCAGTATCAATAAATGGAAATAATACTAAATTTGATAGGTTTTATATCGTTGATGAAGGATTTAAAATTATTTATGATAAAAACAATCTACATACATTTAGAGGATATTCAAAAGAATGTTTAGAGGATTTCATCAAAAATGGAAAAGATTTAAAAATTGATTCTTGTAAATATAATATCAAAAATTAATTTTTTAGATTAAAATGGAATATAAAGAAGGAAATTTAGGGGATATTGATACATATTCAAATGATGATTTAAATGAATTATATCAAAGCTTAAAAAAGAATGAATTAGATATTGAAATGATTAGGAAGAAATTTTATTATACAATGATAAAAGATTCTAAATCATTAGATGATATTGTTCAAAATTATAGTGAAAATGATATAAAAAAAACTGAAAAAAAGTATCAGAATATGATTGATTCTTTCAATTATAACCCTTCTTTTAAAAACTATTATGAAGATAATTCCTTTAATTATTTTATAAATAATAAAGGTAAAAATCACTCTAAAAAATTAAATTATAAAGGTTATAATTATAGAAATAAGTTGTATCTGAAATTTTCTGAAAAAGATATTATTGAAAAGACAGAAGACTATTCTAAATTCATTGAAAAATTATATCAAAATTTATTTGAAAATGAAGTAATAGATAAAGGTAAAATTACACATCATTTTTTTAATTCTCCTACAAGGTCTTATTGTAAAAATAAAGACGTTATGATTTTTTATTTTAACTCTGAGAATAAAAATCACTTCCAAGAATTTAATGATATATATAATGAATTAACTAATGATGTTGAACTTAATCCAAAAGTTAAATTTAGAGAGATTGGAAGAGATGTAGAAACATCATATAATAATTTAATGTCTATTTGGATGTCAAATAAATATATATCTGAAGAAGAGAATATTAATTCAAAAGAAGATTTTAGAGATTTTTTTAAAAAGACAATTAATAAATATCGTGAGGTTATCTTAAATAAGAAGTGGGTTTAAGATGAAGTTATACAAAGATATTTATGGTTTAGAACCTGGTTCAAATACTTTTATCTGTGGTGAATTCGATTCAATAAATATGATTAAAGATTATCTTGATCAAATATCATTTAAATTAGAAAATGTATTAGGTAATAACCTTTCTAACTATGATAGAAAAAGAATAAATTTCATGAAAAAACCATTTCATAAAGACTTATATCAAATAATTCGTGATGAAAAGATTTATGAAAATGAAGATGAAGTGAGAATAGATAGATATTCAAATATTATTTTAAATCAAGAAAAATATGATGAGTTATTTGAACGTTTAAACTCATCTTTAGATGAAAAAATTAAAGAAAAAGTTTTTGAAAGATATAATGAAATTAATGATTCAATAAAAAATAATTACTCTTTTAAAATAGATGAAGATAATATTTATTATAAATTAAAAACTCATTTAAATAGTAGTTCATATTATCTAAAAGAATCATATTTTGAAGATTATGCATTACCAGTTAATTTAGATTCTAATAATTTGAAAAAATTTTATTTAAATCCAAAAGGTAATAAGTATTTACATGATCAATCAGGTTCAATATTATTTAAAAATAAATCAGTTGATGGTTTAAAGGATTTAATGAAGAATGGAACAAAAATAAAAGATATTTCTTTAAAAAGTAGTATTGTTCCAGAAGTAACTCTTAAATCTAATAAGTATAGTTCTATATATGATTATGAATTACTTTAATATCTAATTATATTCAGATACACCTAAAGAAAACATCTACGTTTTTTTCTAAAGAATGTATCTACGTTTTTTAGCTAAAGGTTTGCTCTACTCAAAAAAATCTAATTAAAATATCAGGATTTCTTAATATTCTAAATCAGCAGATTTATTCAAATAACATAAAAACATTACAAAACAGAAATCCTTTCAATAATGAGTAATAGAAAAAACATATAAATAATATAAATCTTAAAAATAATATTGAGTAAATATGGTAGAATTAATGTGTCCCGCAGGGGATATGAAATCATTACAAGCAGCAATTAAAGCAGGTGCCGATTCTGTTTATTTTGGAGTAGGAGATTTAAACATGAGAGCTCGTGCTGCTAAATTTTCAAATGAAGACCTAAAAAAGATTGTTAAGATATGTAAATCTAATGATGTGAAATCTTATTTAACCTTAAATACAGTAATGTATGATGAAGAGATTGAAGATATGAAGAAAATATGTGACAGAGTAAAAAAACTTGGTGTGAGTGCTATAATTGCATCAGATATCTCTGTAATAAAGTATGCAAATTCTATAGACCTTGAAGTTCATATGTCAACACAAGCAAATATTTCAAATTATGAAGCAGTAAAATTTTATTCAAAATTTGCCGATGTAATTGTATTAGCAAGAGAACTTTCATTAAATCAAATAAAAAATATTACTGATAAGATAAAGGAAAATAACTTATGTGGTCCAAATGGTAACTTAATTCAAATTGAAGTTTTTGTTCATGGTGCATTATGTGTTGCTATTTCAGGAAAATGTTATATGAGCTTGGCTCAATATAATGAATCCGCAAATAGAGGAAAATGTCTTCAAAGTTGTAGAAGAAAATATAAAGTATATGACGATGAAACAGGAAAAGAATTGAAAATTGAAAATAACTATGTAATGTCTCCTAGTGATTTATGTACAATAGGTATGATTGATAAACTTATAGAATCAGGTGTTAATGTTTTTAAAATTGAAGGAAGAGCAAGAGGTCCAAATTATGTTCATACTGTTGTAAGTACCTACAAAAAAGCAATTAACTCTTATTTTAATAAAAATTATTCTAAATCAAAAATAAAAAAATGGAAAAAAGATTTAAGAAGTGTTTTTAACCGTGGTTTTTGGGAAAATGGTTATTATCAAGGAAAAAAACTTGGTGAATGGTCTGGAGAATATGGTAGTAAAGCAACTACAAAAAAAGTACAATTAGGAAAAGTACTAAATTATTTTAAAAAACCAAAAATTGCATATATTGAGATATATTCTAATGAAGTATCTATTGGTGACAAATTATTTGTTACTGGAAATAAAACTGGTTCTGTTTATCAAAAAGTTGAAAGTATATATAATAATGATGAAAAACCGATTAAAAAAGCAAATAAAGGAACTAAAGTGACAATCCCTATTAATGAGACTGTAAGAAAGAATGATGAAGTTTATAAAATAATAAAAAAAGAATGATTATTTTAACTACTTAATAATGAGTATTAATCTAAATATTTATATATAACAAATACCATAGTCAAATAATAAGTTGATAAACATGGAAATGTTAAAAGGAAAATACGGATTTTATTATGGTGGTGACACTTTTTTAAGAGGTAAATTTTCTAATTTAAATGAAATTAAAGATTATTTAGATCATGTTTCAACAGACCTTAAAAAAAGTGACATGATTATTAATTTATCTGAAAATTATGATGATTTGTTTAGTAGCTTAAAAAAACCTCTCTTAAAGAAAATATTTCGTAACTCTGATAAATTTCTGAATAGTTTCTTTGAAAATTCATTTGATGATGTTGAAACTTTTTTAATCTCAGAAGAAGATTATGATTTACTTTATAAAAACACTAGTCAAAATTTATATGATAAAGTTTATAATGATATTAAATCCCATTATGATAAAATTAATGATAAACTAAAAAAAGAGTATTCAATGATTTTAAATGATGATGAAATTTATTACTCTTTTGATATTAAATTTAATGATTATTCAGATATTTCCTTTAAAGAAAGATTAGGTTTTCCAGTTCTTTTAAACTCTATTGATTATGATGAATTTTATCTTATTGAAAAAGGAGATAAAATTGTTCATGATGATAATGGTTCTATCTTATTTAAAGATAAAACAACAAGTGGTTTAGAAGATTTAATTAAATTTGGTTCTAAAATAAGTAAGATTAACTCAAAAAAAGATAATCATTTGTCTAAAGAATATGTTGAAGGTATTGATTATATCTCAATCTGATTTTATTTCTTACCACAATAAATAAATAACATGATTTTTTTAAGAAGTTGGTGTTTAATAATGACTGTTAAAAAAGGAGATAAAGTAAAAGTTGAATATACTGGTAAATTGGATGATGGTAGTGTCTTTGATTCTTCAAAACATGGTGATCATTCACATCCACTTGAATTCGAAGTAGGTTCTGGTATGGTTATAAAAGGTTTTGATGAAGCTGTTATTGGAATGAAAGAAGGAGAAGAAAAAGAGTTTTCTGTAGAGCCAGAAGAAGCTTATGGTGAGAGAAATCCTGAATTAATTAAAAAAGTTCCAAGAGAACATCTTCCTGATGATCAAGAACCAGAAGTTGGTATGAATTTAATGATTGAAACTCCTGAAGGTCAAAAATTTCCTTCTAAAATTGTTGAGATGGACGAAGAAAATTTAACTGTTGATCTTAATCATCCACTTGCTGGAAAAAATCTTAACTTTGAAATCAAAGTTGTTGATATTGAAAGTGAAGATTAATTTTTTCTTTTTTCTTTTTTTATTTTATGTTAATGAAAAGAACTTTTTTGTAATTTCTCTATAACTTTTATTACTAATTAAATTATTAGCTATCTTAAAATCATTTTCATCATCAACATCAAAACCAAATTCAGGTGGTGTTCTTGAAATACTAAAAGAAACTTTATTATCTAATAGTTTATTTTGAACTAATTCTTCTAAATTAGATATATCTATTGAATAATTAATATTTCCTTTTAAAATAATATTACCTAATAATAACCTTCTTAGAAAACTTGATTTTAATAAAGAAAATGTTAATAACTCTAATAAATTTGAAGGATAATTTTCTTTTATTTTGTTATCATCTTGAATAATTTTACAAATTTTTTCATAATTTTTACTATCATTAAATACTCTTTTCATAGAACTTAGTTCATCAAATTTTCTTTCTAACTCGTTTATATTATTATAAACATTTTTATTGATTATTACTGTATTGCCAAAAGCAAGCTTTGGATTACTTCTTTTATATTTTGAATTATTATCTTTGAAATTAATTCCAAACTTCTTTTGTTTTTTTATATTTTTATCTTTAAAATATCTATTATAAAAAAGGTTCATTTCATTTAAATCAGTCATTCCAAAAATAATATCTTTATTGTAATTTTTCTTTATAGATTTATTATAAAATTCATCAATATCACTAGAATTAATACTTGGTATATCTCCAGTAAATATAATAGTTCTCTTTTCATAATTATTTGAATATACTTCATTTATTGATTGTTTTAGATTATTTGATAATGAATTTCCTTTCTGTTCTAAAATATTTACATTATAATCTAGATTTTTTAACTTGTTTTTATCACCTATAACAAAGATATTATTTTCATCAATAATTTCAGAATTAACTATTGACTCAAGAGTATTTTCTAATATTGTTTTATCATTATTAAGATATCGAGATAATTTGTTATCACTATATAAAAATGATGTTTCATATTTTTTATTCATCTTTAATTTATCTCTAATCTCTTCTTTTTTATATTCATCCTTATTTTCTCCAGCTAAAACAATTGAATATATCTTATTACTTTGCATTATTTAAATAAAAATATTTTATTATATAACTTTTTTCAAATTTTTTTAGTTATTGTATTTTCTAATTTACTATTTATTAAAAATAACTAATCTCAAAAATAATTAAATTTATGACTATAAAATAATTAAAATAATAACATTTATATATTATTAAAATAAGTTTATCACATATATAAGGTGATTAAGCTGAAAAAAATTAAAGAAAAGATAAATCCTGTTAATAATGGTTCTACTTTTATTTCTGGTATTTACAATGATTTAAATGAATTCTCTTCATATTTGAATGATATCTCTTCTAAAATAGAAGATAAAAATAATGTTAAATATCCTAATTATAACAAAAAAAGAGTAAGTAAATTAAAAAAACCTTCATTAAATAATATTATTAATTATTCAAAAAATGAAGAAAATATTGATTCGTTAGAAGAAATTTTAGATGAAAAAAAGTCTGATGAGTTTATGAGTAATCTTAGAAAAAGAGTTAAAGAGGAATTTAACTTGATTTCTGAAATTATTAAAAAAGATTACTTAATTTCCTTAAATCAGGATAATTTTTATGCATCAGTTGATATTATATATAATGATTTATATTTTGAAAATATTCGATCTATTGAAAATTATGGTCTTTTATTAGATTTTAAAAGTAGTGATAATATTGATAAACTTATACTTTTAGAAAATGGGAATAAAAAAGTTTACAAAGATAATTATTCAATTGTTTTTAAAAATAAAACTGATTTAGGTTTAATTGATTTAATGGAAAAAGGTATTTGGATTGAAGATGAAACTTCAGAAGAAGATAATAATTCAAAGTATAGACTTAAAAAAGATTATTCTTTAAGGTAGATAGAATGGAAGAAACAGTTAAGTTGTTTGAAAAAAAAAGTAACGGATTTTTAGATTTAACAATTAAGTCAGATAATTTAGAAACATTAATATCAAAACTTAATGAGTATTCTGATGAGATAAAAAATAATTCTAGCTTATCATCTGAATTTGATAAAAAGAAGGTTAAAACCTTAAAAAAATTCAAATCTTTAATGGAATTTAATTATTCAATGGCTTACATGAGGGCCAAAGATCTTGATGATAACATAAAGAATGAATTTTCTTTATCAAAACCATATGGTTATTATTATTCAATTTTTGCAGGAGAATCTAAATTAAAAAGATCAAATGATTTTATAATAAATGAATATATTGGTGCTTGTATTGATGTTAAAGAAAATTCAGAATTTGATAAGATATTTGTTACTGATAAAAATTATAAGATTATTGAAGAGGATATTACATTAAATAAGTTTATTTTAAAAAATAAATCAAGTAAAGCTGTGAATAATCTATTAAAAAGAGGTATTGAATTTGTAAACTCATGTTATAATGAAGATTATGAATTAAATAAAGACTTTTCCTATTTTTAAAAATGAGATTAAAAAATAACTATTGTAATTTGGAAGATATCTCTGAGATCTTTGTTTCAGGAATATTCAAAGATTTTAGTGAGATAAATAATTTTCTTGAAAGTTATGTGAAAAAAATAGAATCAAAAGATAAAAGTAATTATTTAAATGAAGATGATAATTTTAAATTATTAAAAAAAACTTCTTTTTCAATAGATGACTTAGTTTCTTTAAATTATAGTTTTAATTTAATTGATGATGATTTAATTAATAATTATAATTTATCAAAAGATATTTCAAATTTATATTACTCTTTTTATTTTTACAAAAATAATGATTCCCATTTAGTTGGTACAAAATATGATGAAAGAATAGGTATGAAAATTATCGTTGGTAAGGGTTACATAAATGAATTTTATATTGATAATTATCGAAACTTTATTCTTGATAAAAATGGTAAACAACTTGTTTTTAAAAACAATTCAAAAGAAGCTTTAGAAGATATTATTAACTTTGGATTTGATGTTAAAAATAAAGTATCTTTTTTGGGTGATATTATTCCAAAAGAAAAATATAATTATTATGAAGATTACTTTATTCTTAATTGTAAAAGAGAAAATATTAAACTAATCTAATTTATTTCTAATTATAATTTTCTAAAAAAGTATTATTTACAAACAAAATTTATAAATTAAAAAATAACTTATTATTCAAATTTATTTAAAATGAAATATTTAATAATGTCTGATTATCATGGAAGATGTAGTTCACTTGAAGATGTTATAAAATCAGAATCACCAGATAAAATAATTTCTTTAGGTGATTATCAAACTTCTGAATGTATTAATAAATATTATCAACTAGTCTCTAAATATAATATTAATTCTATTGATGTCTTTGGAAATCATGATTATGTTATTTATGAAGGTAATAATATATATTCAAAAACATTTAAACAATTTGGTTCGACTATTAAAGAGCTAATTGATGAATATAGATTTGATAAAACTGCACAAAAAAACCTTAATCATTTAATTGAAGAATCAGGTATGAAAAAAGAATTTAAAATCAATGATATGAATGTTTTGTGTGTTCATGGTGGTTTAGATGGAGCATTATATGGTTTTCCTCACTGTCCAGAGAGTTTAAGACCTATTTGGTATAGGATAAGATCAATTAATGATTATAGAAAAAATTTTGAAAAAATGAAAGAAAATTATTATCATATCATGATAAGAGGACATGATCATAGAAGAAGTTTTAGTTATTTTAGGAGTGATAGTGTTTTATCATTTTCAATAAATGAAGATAGATCATATAATATAAATCAAGGTAAAATGAGAATTATAAACCCTGGTGATTTTTTCAGTGGAAAATATGCTATCCTTGAAGATGAAAACTTAAGTTTTAAAAGTTATATATAATTCTTAATTAGGTTAAAATGGAATATAATAAAATAAATAAAGATACTTATAATAAAATTGCAAAAGATTGGGATAAAAAAAGAAGAAATAGTTGGGATTCAGTTAATAATTTTTTAAAATCATTCAAAAATAAAGATAAATTAAAATTATTAGATGTTGGTTGTGGTACAGGTAGACACTTAAAAACAGCTGTTAAAAATGGCTTTAAAAAAGAGAATATTGTTGGTTTAGATTGTTCTTCTTCACAACTTAAAATAGTAGAAAAAAAAGGATTCAATACTATTAAATCAGATATGCAAAATATTGATTTAGAGAAAAATTCATTTGATGTTATAATCGTTATTGCATCAATTCATCATTTGATTAAAAAGGATGACCAACTAAAATCTTTGAAAGAAATAAAAAGAATTTTAAAAAAAGATGGAAAGGTTTTAATTTCGTTTTGGAAACCTTCTTCTAATTACGTAAGAAAAAATGTTGACAAAGGAAAATTCAAATTTATTGATGGAAGAGTTGCAAGAGTTACATACACTCATAATGATAAAATATTTCCAAGATATTATTATTTCTTTGGAATAAATGAATTTTCAAAACTTGTAAAAAAAATAGGTTTTAAAATTGAAGATGATTTTCAAGAAGGCTCAAATTATTATTTTACTCTAAAAAATGATTAATTTATTTTATCAATTATAAAAATTTTTAAATAATACTTACAGGTAATAAAGTATATGAAAAAAAATATTACTTCAAAAAATACTTCAATTTCTGAAATAACTCTCAGAAAGTATGAAAGACCAATTAATGTAAAAAAAAGAGAGATTATAAGAAAAATCTGTCTTTCTTTAGGTTTACTTCAAGAAGGAGATTCAAGAGATGTTATAGTAGATATATTTAAAGTATTATTAGATTCTGCTTCAAAAAAAGAATGGTTAACTTCAAAAGAGATTAGAAATAGAGCTTATGATAATAGAAAATCAAATAATTTGAAGATTATTGGACTTGCTGATTCAAATGTTCGAAGACAATTAAAGAGACTTAAAGATATGATGATAATAGAATCTGAAAAAAATCATTATGCCATTACTGAATTCATGCCTTTAACAGAATTATTTGAATCAAGAATAAAACCTTTCTTAATTGATCCTACAATAGATAGGTTAAAAAGTTATTTAAAAAAAGGAGATAAAGAATATAATTTAAATTAGAATGGCAAGACCAAGAAAAAGTTTAATCAGAGATAGGTTAGTTAATATTTTATATTATCTTAATGAATCTCATGGTTACTTTCTTTGGAAAATATATAATTCAATTTATAAAAATATCTCATCAAGAGTTGTATATTATCATCTTGATGTTGGTCAAGATATGAAAATATTTGAAATAAAAAAAATAAAAAAAAGTTCTGGTGATTATAGCTGGGGAAATTCTTCTAAAAATATAATATATAAACTTTCAGAGAATGCTGATCCAAATCCTGAAAGAGGTTTAAAAGAAGAAATAAAAAAAGCAAAAAAAGATTTGAAAAATTGAATATTTAAAATAAGTTTTTATTTTTTAAAATATAATCCACTCCAGAAACTATAGTTAAAATAACAACTAAATAAACTAAGTAATTAACATAAATACTTTCAGGTAATATTAGAATAAATAAGATCGTAATTATTTGACTTACAGTTTTATATTTCCCAAGATTTGATGCACTAATTACAACATTATTTGATGCTGCAATCGCTCTAAAACCAGTAATAGAAATTTCTCTAAAGATAATAATTAAAACAGGAATACTTGAAATAATATTTAATTCTATAAAAGAAACAAAAGCAGATATTACTAACATTTTATCAACTATTGGATCTAAGAATTTTCCAAAATCAGTTATCATATCATACTTTCTTGCAATAACACCATCTACTTTATCAGTTATTGAAGCAAAAGAAAATATAATAAAAGATAAAAAATAATCATTAAGATAAATTAAAACATAAAGGAAAATAGGGATTAAAAATAATCTTAAAAGAGTAATAATATTTGCAAGATTTGTAAACTTTCTATTTTTACCTAATATTTTTTCAAACATATAATTTAATTAAAAATTATTACTTTAAAATTTTTCCTATTGACTAAATTAATAATAAATATTATATATTTCTAATTAGTTAATACATATATAATGAAATTTAAAAAATTAAATTTTGGAACAGCAGGAATTCCTAAATCAACTAGAAGAAGAACTTCAATTAATGGAATAAAATCAATAAATCAACTAGGGCTTGATTCAATGGAATTAGAGTTTGTTAGAGGAGTTAGGATGAAAGAAGAGAAAGCAAAAATAGTAAATGAAACTGCTTATGATAATAATGTTTTATTAACCGTTCATGCACCTTATTATATTAATTTAAATGCAAAGGAAAAAGAAAAACGTGAAAGAAGTTTAGAAAGAATAGAAAAAACAGCAAGGATAGGAAATCATGCTGGAGCATATTCAATCACATTCCATGCAGCTTATTATTTAAATAAAACAAAAGAAGAAACATATAATACAGTAAAAGAACTTCTCAAAAAATTACAAATTAAATTAAAAAAAGATGGAGTTAAAATTGATTTAAGACCTGAACTAACAGGGAGTAAAACTCAATTTGGAAACTTAGATGAAATAATTAAACTTTCAAACGAATTAGAATATGTGAAACCTTGTATAGATTTTTCACATTATGCTGCAAGATATTCTGGTGAAAAAAATACAAAAAAATCTTTTAGAGAATTATTTGAAAAACTAAAGGAATCAAATTATTTAGATGATCTTCACATGCATTTAAGTGGGATTGAATGGGGAGACAAAGGTGAAAAGAATCACTTAAACTTTGATAAAACTAAAGTTAAATGGAAAACAGTTATTGAATTATTAAAAGAATATCAAGTAAAAGGAGTAATTGTATGTGAAAGTCCTAATTTAGAAGTAGATGCTAAAAAAATGAAAGATTACTATAATTCAATTTAATTTTCAAACTAATGTAAAATTTAGTGTTTAAAAATAGTATTCGTGAATCTTAAAAAATTTAGTCAAATAATCATTTTTGTAAATAAATGAAAGATAGGTAACATTAGATAGTGATATCTCAATATTAAAAGTTTGTCTTAAATTAATCCCTCTTTTCATCTAATTAAAGTTTTATCGGAATTTTATACCTTTTTTATTTTGTTTTTATTAATTTCTCTTTTTTATAAACAAATCAGCAGATTTTCTACTTTAATATATTTTTAATTAAGTATAAAATTCCTCTTTAAATAATGATAATAACAATAAGAGTAATAAAAATAGTAAAAAAATTAAAATTAATAATCCTTATAACAAGACTAAAAAATGAAATAAAAACAAATAAAATTTTATAGAAAAGTTTTTATAATGTGAATTCATAAAATACTATATGATTGGGTTGGGTATGAAGGAGAAAATCAGAAAATCCTTCAAAAAAGTAAAAAGAGACTTTGATAAAGTTTCTAAATGGATTAAATATCTAAATAGTAAAGTAAACTACCATGATGAAGCAATAGCTAAAATTAACTTATTCATGGAAGAAAACAATAGAGTTATTGCAAACAAAATAAATTCTTTAGAAGAGAGAATTGAAAATAATGAAAAAGAAAAAAATAGAATCTTAAATCAAATTGAAGATTTAAATAATTCTTTTGATGAAATAGAAAATCTCTACAAAGTAATAAAAACTAATTTAAATGAAAGGAAAAGAGTGAACCAAGATCAGTTTGAGAAGTTAGAAAAAATATTAATTAACAGATTTAAAAATGTCTTAGATCGTTATGATAAACTAAAAGATGAAATAAAAAGAGATAAAAGAGAATTAACTAAAAAACAATCAAAACTTAAAAAACAGATAGAAAAAAATCAAAAAACTTTCTTAAATAAACACAAAGAAATCAAAGATAAATTTAATAAAGAAAAAAAATCAAAAAAAATCAAAAGAGAGCCTAAAAAGAAAAATAGTGAAAAAAAACAGAAACACAAAGAATTAAAAGAAAAAATAACCCCTGCCGAAAAAAGGATAATTGCTCTTCTTGTAAACACTGATAGACCAATGGAATATAAAGAAATAGCAAATCAACTTGGAGTGAGTCAAGTAACTGTAAGAAGACATATTTCAAGCATAAAAAAGTCTAACTTTCCCATAAAAATAGCTAAAAATGACTTAAATAGAAATGTAGTTATTTTAACTGATAAAGCTAAAAAAATAATAAAAACATTTGATTAGTTAATTTATTTTTTCTAAATAAAAACAATTTATCAACTTTTCTTCAATTAAATAAAAACACTTTACCAAGGACTATCCTGCATTTTAAAAAAATAACCAATATAATTTGCTAAAATATGTAAAAAAGGACTAATAAAAATAATCAAAGCCCAATATAAGATGTTTGGTAAAAATACATAAGAAAAAATCATTGAACCAATAACAAAATCTATTTGATCAAAAGGAAAAAATCTTTCTCCTGATTTCATATCTAACCTTCTCTTAAAAAAACTTTCAATTAAATCTCCAAACATAGCTCCAAAACCTAAAGAAAATCCTAATAAGATAATACTTACACTTTGATAACTAATAATAGAAATTGAATTAAAAAAACTAAGATTATACAATAAATATTGTAAAAAAACAGTTATTATTCCAAAAACTGTTCCAAAAAAAATTCCTCTAACAGTTTTAGTTTTACCAAACAAATAATTTCCTTTCCATTTAATTCCAAAATCAATAGGAAAAGATAAAAAATCAACCTTTTTTACTAAAACAGGAGTCATATTTGAAATGTAGATTGGAAGAGAAAAATATATTAATTGTAAAAACAGATTAATAATTTCCATACAAACTCATTTTAAATTAACATACTTTTATAATTTACTATTTTTAAGAAATATTTATAAAAAACAAATATTACTACTTAATCATAATAAATTTAATGTCTTGATTATAAAAAGGTGATTCAAATGGAAAAGTATAAAATTTCTGAAAAAGGAAAAAAATACTTAAAGAAAGCTGCAGCATTCGGTGTTGGAGCTGCTTTAATTGCAAGTAGTTATGTTGGTGGAGTTTTAGCTAATGATGATATTGAAAAACAAGTTAATGAAGAATTAAACAATGAAACAAAAATTACTCAAGAAGTAGATCATGATTTTGATTTCAAGTTTGATTATAATAGAGTATCTCATGATGACTTTAGAGAGATTTATGATACAACAGGAGAAGGAGTTGATTTTAAATATGATTCATCTAATAAATTTGAAATTGATACTAACATCGGCTTTAAAGATAGTGGATTAATTATTGGTGGTAATTATAGTAATAAATCTTTTTCAGGAGATATGATTTATGGAGAAGATAAAAATGTTGGTGATTCAAGTAAAAAAGCTTCAATAATACTTGGAAGGTTAGGATATAATATAGATGAAGATACAATTATTCATACAGGTTATGGAAGTATTAGTGGAGAAAGAATAGCTAATTTTATCGATGATGATAGAGATTATGGTACTGATTTTAATGATTCTATAGTTGAAATTGGATTAAATCATAGTGGTAAATCTGATGAGAATAAAATCAACCTTGAATTTATCTTAGATCGTGCAATAAATGATAATAATACAGGAATTAGAGGAAATGTTGATATAGAATCTAATGGAAATAGGTTTGGAGTTAATTTAGATAATTCTGCAAAATCTGAATACTTAGTTGACCGTTTAATTGATTTTTATGGATTAAGATCAATAAATGTTAATGATGAAAGTAGTATAAAAAATTCAGAAATAGGATTAAGTTACCAAAATTCATTAGAAGAAGGAATTGATAACATGATAGGATTGATTGGAAGTTTAGAAACAGAAGAAGGACTAAATATTGATTTAAGATTAAAAAGGTCTCTAAATTCTGATACAAGTGGATTAAATATTAGTTTTGAATATGATTATTAATTCTTTCTTCTTTTTTTTCTTTTATTTTAATTTTAACCTCTATTTCTAAAAAAACATTTATAAATTACTAACTACTACCATTTAAGGGAAAAAATTAGGTGGTTCTAATGAAAAGTAACTTATTAAAAAAAGTAACATATCTTGGATTAGGTACAGTTATGATTTCAGGATTAATAACAAGTCAGATGCTAGTAGATAATAGTGATCTTGAAAAAGAAATATTTAATGAAATGAATTCTTCAGTAAAAAGTGAAACTTATTATAATAACAATAATAACAATCAAATTAGTAAAAATATTAAATACCATCAAAATAATAATTTGAAATTAAATAATAACAATAATCTTTCTTTAGAAGAAGTTTTAGATTCAGAAATAAATAATTCTAATTTGGAATTTAATAATATTGATTATTATAATTATAATAACATTAATCACAATAATAATAATAATAATAATAATAATAATAATGATGTTAGTAATCTTATTAGTCTAAAAGAAATATATGAAAAAAATAACATAGATAATATAGATGAATATAAGAAGAGGCATTTAAGTAATATTAATAACTTTGAAAATAACATAAAAAGAGTATATAATATAGGAAAAGATTATTTTAAAGAAAGTAATTTAAGTGTTGATTTCAATGAACTTGATATATATTCTTTGATTTTCATAGAAAGTACTTTTGATGAAAATAAAATTAACCAAAATTATAATTTTCCAAACGATTATGGCCTTATGCAAGTAAATGAAGTAGTTAATAATGATTTAAATAGAATCTATAATTTAAATGAATCAAGTAATTATTTCTTTTCAGAAACACAAAAAATGTTAAAAGATTTTTTTACACAAGATGATTTTAATTCTAACCGATTTAAAGAGACAAGTGATAATTCAAAATATAACATTAAAGCAGGAATCTCATATCTTTTTATGATTAATGAATATTTTAATAAAATAAATTCACTAGATTTTAATTCATTAGATGAAAATACAAAGCTTGATTTAATTATGTGGGCTTATAATAGAGGTCCTTATGAAGTAGAAAATAGATTTATTAACTCTCCAAATAATTGGTTATCTAGTATGCCTTATAATACAGAATCAGGTAATATTAGACAAGATAGTTTTTATAATATTAGAGAAATATATAAGAACTTCTTTGAATTTAATGATAATCAAAAAGATAATCCTTTAGGAGATTATAATTTAATTTTAGAAAATAATAACTTTAATTAATTAAAAAAAATTACTTATTTTAATTTCTAAAAAAATCATCTTATATAACTAAATTTATTCAATAATTTCATCTTCATTTGTTAATTTTAAATAGTTTATTACTATATAATAACAAACTTAATAGAAATATTTATAAAAGATATACTACTTACAAGTAATAATTATTTAAGTTTTTATTAGGGGGTTATAATAATGTATTTAAAAAATAAAGTTAATAAAATTAAAGAAAAAGGTAAAGATTATATGAAGAAAGCAGGTTATGGTATTGGTGCTTTAGCTATAGCAGCTTCATTAATGACTGGTAGTGCTGATGCTAGCAACATCAATGATGATTATCAAAATGAAGTTTTAAATGAGATGAATAATCAAAGTGTTCTTGAGTTAAGTTATGATAGTTTAGATTTAGAAGATAGAGATAATCTTGAAGACGAAATTAATAATGAAAGTAATAGCTATTCTTATAAAGAATCATTAATTTTAGATGATTTAAGATCAGATAATCTTTCTGCTATTGAACAATATGAAAGTATTGATAAATGGTTAGATGATATGTATCGTGGAAATTTAAAACCAGCACATTATGAACAAGTTATTGGTAATGAAACATGGATAAAACAATTATCAATTATTGATGGTGATGATGTTAGTTATGATGAAATGAAAGATACTCTTCAAAGTAAATACGATAGAGCATTAAGAAGAGAAAGAAGAGAGAGAGATTTAGATCGAGATGAAAGAGATAGTCCTGAAGTAACAAAATGGAGAGATCTAGATACAGACGAAATTTTAGAAAGATTAGATGAACTAGATACTGATGAAGATTTAGAAGAAATTGTAGATGATGAAAAAATCGAAAAACCTACACCAGATAAAGTATATGAACCTGACTTAGATGAAGAAAAAGAAGATTATAAAGTAGATGATACATATGAACCTACAGAAGATCCTGATGATGAATATGTTGTTGATACTACTGATGATGAAATTGAAGATGATAATGATTATGATCCAATCGAAGAAGATCCTAGTGATTTAGAAGAAATTCTTGATGAAGAAAAAGAAGTAGAAAGAAAATCTGATATTAATAGAAATTATGTGAGTTTTGAATATGGTCAAAATCAAGGTGCAGGAACTAGCGATATTTATGATACAACTGGTGATGGTGTAACTTTTGAGTATGATCAATCAAGTGAAAAAAATATTGAAGTTGGATTTGAAATTCCTGATACTGATTTTAATGTTAGTGGATCATATTTTAGTCGAGATTTAGAAGGAGATATGGTTTATGGAATTGATACTGATAATGAGATGGAAGTAGGAGATGCGACTAAAAATCAAACATTACTTTCTCTTGGTGTTGGATATGATTTTGATGAAAACTTAAATACATCAATTGGAGTAAATAAATATGATGAAGAGAAAATAGCAAACTTTGAAGATGATGATAGAGATTATACATTTGAAGACTCAGATATCATCCCAGAAGTAAATGTTAGACAAATTATAGATATTAATGACTCAGATGAACTTGCTTTAGAAGGAACTTTAGATTATTCAACCTCTGATTCAGAATTAGGTTTTAGATTAGGAGGAGATTATTATTTTGGAGATAATAGAGTTGGATTAGATTTTGATAACACTAAAGTATCAGATAGATTAAATGAAAGAAGTATGAGTATTAGTGCTGATAGAACATTTAATGATGATTATAATGTTGGTGTTAGTTATAATAAGTCTTTAGAAGATGATGTTGGAGATAGTATTGGAATTAATGCAAGTTACACATATGAGGATTTAATGTTAAAATTTGGTGTAGATAGAGGTATTGATGATGATGAACTTGAATCTATACTTGGACTCGAATTAAGTTTTTAACTTGTTTTAATTTTTTATAAAAAGTTTTATTTAGATGTGAGTATATAAATGTTAAAATGATGTTTTATACTCACATGATATTTTCTTCTTTTATTTTTTTCATATATTTTTTATTTATAGGAAAAAATTTTGACTTCTCTTTTATTCAAATTTCTTATCTTTTAATTACTGTCTTTTTTTCTTTGTTAAGTGATATTGATTCTTCTAAATCAAAATTTGGTAGAAAATTTATTTTTTCATTTTTATTTAAACATAGAGGTATATTACATAGTATATATCCATTAATTTTTTTATATCTTATAAACATATATGCTTTTTTAGGTTACAGTTCCCATTTGATTTTAGATTCACTTACAAAGAAAGGTATAAAACCATTTAATACAAAATTTAAAATTAAAGGATTTATAAAAACAGGATCAATTTTTGAAAAAGCAACATTCTTTTGTATATTTCTTGGATTAGTTTATATATTATCTATATAAAAAATAACTTAAGAAAAAGTAAAAAATACATAAATAAAAAAGAATACATTTAATAAATTACATTTAGTTAAAAATCTTCACTATCTTTTTTGCTATCAAAAAGTTCTTCAACAGATTTTTTATCCTCTTTAGTTTCATTACTTTTTTTCTTTTTATCAAATTTACTGTAATCTTTATTTTTCATGTTTTTCATGTCTAAGTCTTCAATGAGTTTTGCAAAAGCTACACTTTCAAGCACTTTTTCTACTTTTATTTTGACTCTTTGACCTTTAACAGCATTTTTTACAAAGATCACAAAACCATCAATCTTAGCGATTCCATCACCTTTATCTCCAACATCATTAATCTTCACTTCTAAAACTTCTCCAGCAGTTACAGGCTGTTCTTTCTTACCTTTATTTTTGTTATTTTTTCTATTCATTTCGACTCGACCTTACTAAAAGAAAATCTAAAAAAGTTATATGTTGAAACTTTTTAGAAAATAATCTTATCATTACCATTTTACTTTTATATTAGTATTTATTTTTTTCGTTTTTTTGATTCTAATAAATCTTTTTTATCTTTTTCATCTAAAACAGGCCTTGCTATTATTGAATCTTCTTTTTCTAAAACAACCCAATCATCAAATTTTCTTCTAAGAGTCATTTTAGGTACTTTTGATAAAAGATATGGCCTATTATTTTCATCAAATGTAACTTTAATAAAATATTTATCATGCTCTTCTTTTAAATCTTTAAGTTTTTTTAAATTTTCATTAAATTTTTTAACACGTTTTTTTTCTTCAATTAAGTTTTCTGGATCAATTTTTTGAAATGGTTTAACTAAATTAAAGTTATCAAATTCTGCCCATAAAAAACACTCCCAGTATTCTTTAGGTTTAGGAATTTTTTTTGAATCTTTAGCTAAAAGGTGAACTTTTTTATTGTAAAAAGCAATTACTGAATCATGCTTTCCTTCACCTTTCTTATTTTTCTTAAACTTAAGTATTATATTCATATATATTGAAAATGTTATGTATTTATTTAAAGATTATGGTAATATTTTCCATTTTTCATTAAAAGTATTTATAGCTTTGCTTTTATTACATTTTATAAAATGTCTTTAAAAAAGATAATAGATGATACTGGTGTAAAAAAAGCTTATATTAGAAATGGTGATATTAAAAAAGAAAATAATATTTTTGATAAAATAAAAAATCTAAACCCATTTAATGATCAACCTGATATAATATATTCTAATGATCCTATTGAATCAAAAAATTCTATTAAAAGATATTATAATGATAATGAAGTTCACTATAAAAAAAAATCTACTCTTGAAGGTTTAATAGAATATAATGAATTATCATATGAAAATAAATCAGATAATAAATATGGTTATAAATTAAAAACTCAATTAGATTTACTTAAAAAGTATTATGAGAACTCAGTATCTGACATTGATTTATCAAACCATACTGATGTACTAAAGAGATTTTATCATCTTAATACATGGAAATCAAGAGTAGAATATATAAACCTTTTAAAAGATTCAATTCCTGAAAAATTAATTTCTGATATGTATGTGATTATTATGAGTAATAACTATGTTAAGAAAAAGATATTAGATAATGAAAGCATTTATTCAAATTTAGAAAATATAAAAGATTCAATTAATTTTTATCAACATGAATTAAAAAATTACAATACTTTAGAGATTGTTAATTATTTTAAAAATCGAATAAAACATAATTCTAATGATTTAAATATTGATGACTTAGAACTTGAATATAAAAAAGGTTATAATTGGAGTAATTACTTTAAAGAGATAGATAATCTTGAAATTGATTTTAATGAAAAAAGATTACTTTTTTCAATTTTAGGAGATAATTCATCATTAGAGGGATATTATAATGGAATTAAAAAAAAAGTTGACCAAATAATTTCTAAAGAAGGTTCTTTAGAGGAATTAATAGAAGAATTTGAATGTCTAAAGGAAAAAGAAGACATGTCCAATCTTATGGAAGATTACTTAAAAGATTTAATTAGTTATCATATAGATGGTTTTGATAATGAATATTCTGAAAATAAAGTTAAAAAATATTTTAGTAGTCTAAAAAATAATTTTAAAAATAAGTTAAAAAGTCTTTCTAATGTTAAAAAAATTAACCCTATAAAAAAACTAAAATCAATATATGATAATAAAAATAAAAGTAATTTATCAAAAAAATATAAATCTACTAACTCTATTGAAAATAATAATGAAAAAAATAACTTATCTAATAATTTATCAAGTGATAAAAGTAATATTCTAAATGAAGAAATTAAAAAAGATAATTATGTTTCAGATAAAATTTCTAAAGAGAAAAGTACTTCTTATAATTATGAATCTGAAAATATTTCATATAATGATGATAAATATAATAGTATTAATACAAATCATACATATGAAGACTTAATGTTGAGATTTGGTATAGATAGAGGTATTGATTATGATGAACTTGAATCTATACTTGAACTTGAATTAAGTTTTTAACTTATTTTAATTTTTTATAAAAAGTTTTACTTAATTTGAGTATACAAATTTTAAAATAAAATGAAAAAAGATTTATTTGAAAAGGAATTATTGAAATCTTCTGATCTTGAAAAAACAATTGAAGAGTATGATTTCTTAAAAATAAATGAAAATTCAGTATCAAATTTTTTAGTATTTGCTGATTATCTAAAAGATATTTATGCATTTGAAGAATATTTAAAAGATTCCAATAAATCTAATAAAAAAGTTTTTTTATATGGATCAATTATTGCTGCTAAATCATATTTAGTTTATAGACTTGCAAGAAATTATTTACCAATGATAAGAGATTATCTAACAAATTTATTATGACCAAAATGTAATATATGATCAAATTCTTTCATACCTAATGGAATATCACATGCACCAAAACTAGGTCCTAAGTATAATGCATGATCAATATTATTTTCTTGAAATATATTAGAAATTTTTTTTGAATATGGTTTTAAACCATCTGGAAATTGTAGTAATACTTTTTTACCTTTATATTTACTTAAATAAATATCGAATTCTAATTTAAGTTCTTTAATCTTGATTTTCATTTTCTGTTTCAAATATTAAATTATCTTGAATTTCATTATATCTTTTCATATATTTTTCAGAATCTCTCATCTTTTTCAATTCTTTTGAAAAACCATATAATTCTTTTAACCATAATAAAATATCATCTTCGATATCTTCATTAAAGTTTATTTTAATTTGATCTTCTCTAAATTTAATTTCTCTATTAGCTATCTCTTTTCTTAAATATCTTTTTGATGAGTGAATAAACTTATCTATTAATAAGTCAGGTTTTTCAATAGGTAAAGATAATGTTATTTTTGGAAAATCATTAAATTTTACATTAATTTTCATATTTCCTTCTTTTGGTGCAAATATTGTAACTTCAGATTTTTTTAATTCTATATTAAAACCATTATTTTTTTTATTAATATATGATTTAAACTTCTTAATAGATTTTAAATTTGGATTATGTTCTTTATTAACTTTCTCATTAATAAAAGATTTTACTTGTCCATTTGGAACAAATATTTTTTCAAAAGAAGACATATCTTTAGAAAAAGTTTTTAATTTTCCTTTTGTGTTTTCTTCAAAAATTATTGGATTTCTTTGAGGTTCACAATATGCCAATAAGCTTTTATAAACACATCTTTTATTCATATTAGAAATAGTGTTAGTAATTTTTTTAACACCAATTGTACCTTCAACAAATTCAGAAAAAAATGATGGAAATCCATTTAATTCATCTATTTCAAATGAACTTATTAATAATATTACTTCTTCATCTAATTTATTTGAAGCATATTTTACAGCTTTTTTAGTAAATATTTTTGGATTATAAGAAAATAATGGTAATTTGAAATCAATTAATTCTATATCTATATCATCTATACTTAACTCTTCTTTTAAATATCTACCATATCCTCTATTTTTATCAAATAATAAGAATTTCATATATAATTTAATTATGGTAGATATAAAAATTTTTTGTTAGTGATTTTTTTTAACTTCTAAAAGTTGATTAAGAGCTAAAAAATAGTGTTTTAACTTAACTTTACTATCACCTTTTTCTTTCCATTTAACAGGTATTTCTTTAATCTTATAACCTTTTTTTCTAGCAATATATAATATTTCAAAATCAAAACCAAATCCATCTATTGTTTGTTCTTCAAATATATCTAAAACATCTTTTCTAAAAAGTTTAAAACCACATTGTGTATCTTTTAAATTAAGGTGTAGAATTGATTCTACAATGAAATATGATGTTTTTCCAAGAATTTCTTTTAAAGGTTTTCTTTCTGCTTTAGGAGATACTCTTGATCCGATTACAATATCGTAATTGTCTATAAATTTAATTATTTTTTCAAATTGATTTAAAGGAGTTGCAAGATCTGCATCCATCATTAAATTAATCTCTCCTTTAGATACATGCATCCCTCTTTTTACTGCATATCCTTTACCTTTATTTTTATTATAGGATAGAAGTTTTAAATTATTATAATTAGATTCTTTTTTTATTTTTTTTACAATATCTTCTGTATTATCTTTAGATCCATCATTTACAATAATTATCTCGAATTCATCTTTTTCATATAATTTTAGAAAATAATTCCTAGTTTCTTTTATTGTTTTTTCAATTAAATTTTGTTCATTATATGAAGGTATTATGATTGATAATTCCATTTTAATATTTCATCTCTTTGTTATTATATTTAATTAAATGCTTTTTAAATTTATTTATTTTTAATTAGAAAATATTCTTTTTGTATTATTTATTATTACTTTTTTCATAGGTTTTTGTTTTATTTTTTCAATTACAGGAATACTTTCTTTGATTCTATGAGGAAAATTTTTTGTTTTATCTGAAGATAAAAAAGGAGAATCAGTTTCTAAAAGTATTTTATCATCATCAATTAATTTAACTATTCTTTTAAAATGGTCACTTCTTAAAACATTTGTAGGTATAGAAAAATAATGACCTAATTTTAAAGCTTCTTTTACTAAATTCATATTACCTGAAAAACAATGTAGAATAGAAGATCTTTTTGCATTTTTCTTTAACATCTTAATTACTTCTTTTTCAGCTTTTCTTGTATGAATAGACATTGGTACATTTAATTCATTTGAAATTTGAATAACTTTTTTAAATACCTCTTTTTGTTTATCAAAGTTATTATAAGTTTTATCTAAACCAACTTCTCCAATTAATTTTGGATTATTATTTTTTATAAACTTTAAAACATTTTCTTCATTTTTCCATAAAACTTTTCTTACTTTTGGTGAAGGATAAATACCATATCCTGGCATTAAAACATCTTTATTACTTTCCCATAACTTTTTGACTTTAGAGTTATTATCTCCAGTACCAACTACAATAGCTTTGAAATTATTTTCTCTTAATTTTTTTAATGCATAATCTACTTCTTCTTCATTATAATAATCAAAGTGACAATGTGTATCTATTAGCATTTTAAATATGGTTAAAGTGTCATTATAAAAATACTTTTATTTATTCATTCAATGTTATTCACAATCTTATTTTTATTATTAAATTCATTATGATACTACTATTATTTGTATCACTTTTAAGTTTCTATTAAATTCTATTTCTTTTTATTTCATTCATATAATTACTTTTTCCTTAGATGATTTGCTCTCAAATTTTATCACACTTTTAAATTTGTAATTTAATAAGTTCTATAAATTTTTGATTTTAGTAATTTGATAAGGATGGTACCATATTTCATATGGCACTTTAGTTCCTATAAATTTCGATTTCTTTTTGTTTCTATTTTTATTAATATTTTTTTATTTAGATGATTTTGATTTCTAATTTCTTTAGCTGATACGAAGATTATTTTCGAAGAAGAATGAACGTAGATTATCTCTTTAGCTAAAATGATGATATTATGTTTAAAAATATAACTTAAGTAATCTTGTTTATTTTTATGATTAGATTATTAAAGTTATTAAAAGAAAAATATATAAGTGATTTTTTTGAATATATAGTGGTGGGTTTATGGGTTTTAGAGGAAAAAACATAATTTCAATTAGAGATTTATCTAAGAAAGATTTAAAATATATTTTAGATATATCTAAGTCTTTTGAAAAAGAAAGATATAAAACATTACTAGAAGATTCTGTTTTAGCAAGTTTATTCTTTGAACCTTCTACAAGAACAAGGTTGAGTTTTGAAAGTGCTATGTCACAATTAGGAGGTAAAGTTATTGGTTTTGATGATTCTGATACTAGTTCTGTGAAAAAGGGTGAATCATTATCTGATACTATTAAAACTGTTGAAAGGTATAGTGATGTTATTGTTATGAGGAGTCCTATTGAAGGTTCTTCAAGATTGGCATCTGAAGTTACTGATGTTCCTGTGATTAATGCTGGTGATGGCTCAAACCAACATCCTACACAAACTTTACTAGATTTATATACTATTAAAAGTGTAAAAAAAGAATTTAATGGTCTAAAGATTGGTTTTATGGGTGATTTAAAATATAGCAGGACAATTCATAGTTTAATTATTGCTTTAAAGTTATGGGATGTAGAAATGTATTTTATTTCTGATGACGATCTTCAAATTACTGATGATTATTTAAATGAATTAGATAAAGCAGGAATCACTTATTATAAAACAAGTAAAATATTAGATGTTTCAGATAAATTAGATATTCTTTATGCAACAAGAATTCAAAAAGAAAGATTCAGTGATGATATGAGTTATGAACAATATAAGGATTCATACAAAATTAATAAGTCTTTATTAAAAAAATGTAAGAGTGATATTAAAATTATGCATCCTTTACCAAGAGTAAATGAAATTGATACTAATTTAGATGATACTGAAAATGCTATTTATTTTGATCAAGCTGAAAATGGTATTATTGTTAGAAAGGCTCTTTTAGCATTAGTTTTGGGGAAGATAAAATGAAAAAAGATAAAAAAATTCCACTAATTAAAAATGGAAGTGTAATTGATCATATTCCAAGTAAGTTAATTTTTAAAATTATTAAAATTTTGAATCCTAATGATTATAATCATGTTATTAGTATTGGTTTAAATTTAGAAAGTAATAAAATTGGAAGTAAAGGAGTAATAAAAATAGATAACAGAACCTTAACTAAAGATGAAGTTAATAAAATTGCTATTTTAGCTCCTAATGCGACTTTAAATATTATTAGGGACTATAAAGTTGTTGAAAAAACAAAAGTAAGTTTACCAGATGAACTTAATGGTCTTGTTAAATGTCAGAACCCAAATTGTATTACTAATTTTGAAAAAAATCTAGAAACAAATTTTATTGTTATTGAAAAAAATCCAATTGTTATGAAGTGTCATTATTGTGAAAAACATTATAAAAATAATGATATTAAAGTTGTTTAAAAAAAGAAATAAGCAGGTGGGGGGACTCGAACCCCCGATCGTTGGGTTGCAGCCAACTGCCTTAGCCGCTTGGCCACACCTGCAATCAATAAAGAAATAAAAGCTATATATTTAAAGATTATGATTAATTATAATTAAAAATATAGAAACATTTTAATAAAAACAAAAAAGAATTATTATAGATTTAATATGGTAATAAAATGTATTTATTTTGATTTAGATGATACTTTAATTAATACAACTCAAGTTTTTAAAGAAGAGTTTAAAAAAAGTAATCTGAAATTTTCTGAAGCTATTAAAAACTCTATTGAAAAATATAAGGATGTACCTTTAAAAAAGATTTATTCAAAGGTTAAAAAAATTAGAACTGAGATTATTAAAAAATATGGTTCTAATTATCCAAAACAATTTGATAAAACTTTAACTAAATTAGATATTAAATATAATGAACAGTTAATTTCTGTTGGTGTTACTTCTTATCATATTGAAAAACATAAACAATTATATTATAATGAAGAGCTTTACAATTATTTGAAAAAAATTTCTAAAAGTTATAAAATTGGAATTTTAAGTGATGGAATGGCTTTAAAACAATGGGATAAAATTAATTATGTTTTAGGTCATAAACAAGACCTTTTTACAAAAGAAAATGTTATAATTTCTGGAATTTTTGGTATAGGTAAAACTTCTGATAAAATTTTTCATGAACTTTTAAGAAGAGAAGATTTTAAACCAAGTGAAATTTTATATGTCGGAGATAAATACGAAAAAGATATTAAAAGACCAAAAAGATTAGGTTTTAAAACTGCTTTTATGAATAATAAAAATATGAAATCTTATGTTGAAGATACCAAAAAATTAAAACCAAAACCGGATTTTATTTTAAATTCAATTTATGATTTGGAGGATTGTGATGAGATACGATTTTAGAGATATGACTATTGAAGAAAAAAAGGAATCACCTTTTAAAATGCCTTTATTACGTATTTTCACAAAAGAAGGTTTTTTTATTGTATATACTCTAATTTTATTACTTTTATGGATTAGGTCAGTTTATTTATAATTTTATTAACAATTCTATTTACTGTTTTATCAGATGAATCAATAATAAGATCATAATTTGTTTTTTTTAAGAATTCATAATTATAAAGCCTATTGAATCGTTCATTATCTAATTTATCTCTTCTTATTAACTCTTTTTTAACTTCTTCAATTGAGTTATAGCTTTCGTTTTTCCTTTTATCGTCGTAAACCCTTTTTGCTCTAATTAAATCGTCTACATCGATAAATAGACTAAAGTTATTTTTTATGAAATAATTTCCTAATCTACTATCTAAGATAAAATTATCTTTTTTATTTAGAGTTTTTTGATAATCATCTATTTTTTTATCAAATGCTTTATCTTTTCCTGCCATTTCATTTACTTTAATAAGTTCTAAGTTATTTTTTTCAGCATAATCTCTATATATTTTACCCATTGAAATGTATTCAAAGTTAAGTTTTTTAGCTAATTTTTTTGCAATAGTTGATTTTCCACTTCCTGACTTTCCTGAAATTGTTATTTTCATATTGATTAATTTTATTAAATTTATTTAAAAATTTCTCTTTACTATTCAATAAAGTAATATTTAATAAGAAAAATATTTTAATAATTACTTCTAAAATAAAAACAAAATGGAATGTAAAAAAGAAAAAAATTTAGAAAAATGTAATTGTTCTTATCCAGGTTGTCCTAGAAAGGGAATTTGTTGTGATTGTATTAGTTATCATTTAAAACAAAGACAGTTACCTGCTTGTGCTTTTCCGGATGATATTGAAAAAACTTATAATCGAAGTTTTGAAAAATTTTCTGAGTTAGTCAATGATGGAAAAATTTAACTAATTCAAAACATTTTATTACTAGACAGTAATATTTATTAATGAATATTGATTTTTTTTATAAAATGAAAAATAAACTTAAAGGAAAATTATTTGATTTATATGAAAATTTTTCTGATTCAGATTATTTACAAGAAAAATTAAAAGAAATGGAAGAAGAAAATCCTTCTAATTCTACAAAAAATCTTTCTTTATATGATTTAAAAAAGTTACACGATAGAAATAATTCTTATTCTGTAATTCCTTTAAAATCGAGAAAATCAATATATCCTTCATTAAAAGATAAATATGATTCTTATTTAAAAACAATTAAGGATTCTAGTACAAATTATATTATGAGAGATCAATTATCAATCGCTCTTAGAAAATCTCTTTCATTAGATAAAAAAAAATACTTAAATTCAATCAATAAAAATTTGAATATTGCATTTAAAGATATTAAAAAAGAAGAACATATCAAATCAGATTCTTTCTTTTATAAAGTTTCAAGAAAAGTATATAAAGAAAATAAAGATAAATATGATTTAAAGAAAAGTACTGGTCTTAAAGAAATTGTTAATTGTTTAGCAACTTTTTATAAATATGAAGTAAAAAATTACATTGATAAAGTTGGTTTTGATGAAGATTTAGAGTATTATATTGAAGGACTTTATAAGAAATTAAATAGTGACTTATATTTTACATGTTCAGATGATAATGTTAAAAAAGAAATTAATTATGAATTAAAAGAAACAATTCATGATTATATTGGAAGATATGATGATAATAATGTAAAAAAAGAAAAAATTGAGTCTGAATTAACAGAAATTATTATGGATATGTATCATAGTTCTAATATTACTCCTTAAAACTTTTATCTTTCTTATTTTTCTTATAATCTATAATTTTTAATTATTAACAATTTTCTTTTATATTAGAATATTTGTTGACTTTAAATCAACAACCATAAATTTTATAAAAAATAACTATTTGACTTTAAGTAAACGAGGTGATTAAAATGACAAGACTACCAGATGAATTTTTTGGATTTGATGAGGATTTTTTTGATATGTTTGAAAATATGATGAGACCTTTAAGAAAGAGAAGAAGAAATAGAAGTAATTTAGACATTAATAGAGATTACATGAGACCAAGAATTGATGTTTATGAAGAAGATAATAGTTACATTGTAAAATGTGATTTACCTGGCGTTAATAAAGAGGATATCGATTTAAATGTAAATGAAAATGAAATTGAAATTAAAGTAAAAAGAAATGATGAAGCAGAATACAAGGATAAAAAGAAAGGATTTCATAGGATTGAAAGAAAATCTTTTGGATTTTATAGAAAATTACCTATGCCTGAAGAGATAAACCCAGAAGAAACTACAGCAAAGTACAATAAAGGGGTTTTAGAAATTATTGCACCAAAGAAAAACGGTGATTCTTCAAAAACAAAAATTGATATTAAATAGGTTTTTTTTCTTTTTCTTTTTTTATTTAACAAGTTTTTTAAATAAATTGATGTTTAAATTAATTAATGATAGCTTTAGAAATTTCACAACATTGGTTTCATGGAAAAGATTTATTCATAGATTTTTTTAGTTTATTTGTTTTAATTATATTAACCTTCTTTTCTTTAAGAACTTTTAAGTTTACTAAATTAGATAAGTTCAAAAATTTATCAGTGGGTTTTTTAATGTTATCTTTTTCTTTCCTTTTTAAGATATTTACTAATTTTACCGTTTATTATAAAGAAGTTATTGAAAGAAGTTTTGGAGGAGCAATTATCAGTCTTGCTACATGGCAATCAATTAATCTTTTTGATATTTCTCATACTTTGTATCATATATCAGGTTTAATTGGTGTTTTAATTATATATTTTGTATATTCTGAGGAAGTAAAGAAATCAACAAAAATTCTTGTTACATATTTAGTATTTCTTTTATGTTTTTTAAGTTTTCATAATTATTATGTTTTTCATTTAGTAAGTTTTATCTTTTTTATTTTACTATCTAACTTTTATTTTGATAAATATATTAGAAATGAAAATAAAAATACTTATCTTTTATTTTTATCTTTTTTAATGATTTCAATTAGTCAAGTTTCCTTTATTTTTGTAGGTTTTGATAACTTACTTTATGTAATTGGAAAAATAATTCAATTGATTGGATTTATTATTATACTTTTAGTAATTCTAAGAATACAAGGTGTTTTGTTTGGGAAAGAGAAGAAGTAAGTTGGAGATCATAATGGATATGCTTGATGCTGTTATGAAGAAATCAGGTGAAATTAAACCAACACATCTTATGTATAAAGCAAATTTATCTTATAATCAAATGCAATCATATTTAGAAAAATTAGTAGATAAAGAATTTGTAATTGAGTTAGAAAAAGATGATCGCAAGTATATTGGAATTACTGATAAAGGTAGAAAATATGCTGTTAAATTAAAAGAAACACAAGAGTTTAAAGATGCTTTTGGATTATAATTAATTAATTATATCAAGGTTTTAAGTTCTTTCTTTATTTTATTATAATTTTTAAATTTTCTTTCATCATTTTTAAAACTTGGAGTGTGTGCATTTTTTCTTAAACCATTATTGAATTTATGCTTTTTATGAAGTAGTTCATGATACATTATAAAATCTAAATAATTTCTTTTATTATTTCCTTTTAAAACCGTATTTAATGTGATTGTATCTGTTGAGTATTCATAGTAACCAAGTGTTGTTTTTAATCTTTTAGACCACTTTATATTTGGCATATCCATTTTATCTTTAAAATAATCATGATTAACTCTTTTAAATGATTCTTTTAATTCTTTATCTATGTTTTTAACTTCTTTTTTATTATATTCACCAACTCTTTTAATAAAATTATAATAAATCTCTTCTTCATTAGTTAATTTATTAAAATTTTCATTAATACGCTTTTTAGCATTTTCTAGAAATTTAATCTTCTTTACAATTTTTCTAAACAAGATTCTAATAATTCCTATTTTAATAGGATTACCAACTTTTTTAAATTTATCACTTAGTTTTATTTTTAATAATTTTGACTTAGAGTTATATTCGATATTTCCATTATAACTTTTAAATCTTTTTGAGAATACAAGTTTATAGTTCATATAATTAATTTCATTTTTATTTAGAAATTTACTTAAAGATTTTTTTATAATTTGCTGAGATTTCATCTTAATTAAAAATTACATGTGTAATTCGTATCTTAAAATAGCTCCTACTTTAAAGTTTTTAAATCTCATACCCTCTTTAGTTCTATCAGAAACAATTTGAACTTCAGTACTATAATCTTTTGACTTTTTGTGGATCTCATCAATAAATTCATCATCTAATGATTCTAGTACAAGTATTTTTTCACAAGCACCCATTTCAAGTGCTTTTTTAACTTCTTTTTTACCATATGTAACATAATTAGGATTTTTAGCAAGTTTTCTAAAAAATTCTTCCATATGAACTCTTTCTTTAACTAACTCTTGATTTTCTAATATATCATCACTTAAATTAACTAATTCTTGTAAACCATCTTCACCACAATTTGATAGATCTTTTTTAGCAATTACTTTTTCTTTAATTTCTGTTGGTAAGTAATCTCCTTCAAAAAATTTATATTTTGTTGGACCAGGACCGCCTAATAAAACTCCTTCAATTTCTTTTTTACCTAAAAAAGCTTTTTTTACAGATTCTGCTACTTTTTTAAAGAAATTTTTAATTAAATTTTGTCTAATCCTTGCAAATCTTTGTGCGGATTGTCCTCCTGCTTTTGTTTTTCCTGGAACAGGAGAGAATAATGTTTTTAATAATTTTATACTTTTTCCATGTAATTCACCAATTGCTGCTTCTCTTCTATCAAGTACTATTAATGCAAAAGTACTATCTGCTGTTAGCATTTCTTTAAGTGGTTCTAAAACAAATTCTTTATCACATCTATAAATTTTAGTATTTAGTGGAATTGGTGGAACAACACTCCAAACTTTTACATCAGATTTTCCTTCTCTCTCAGCAACATTTCCTGAAAAAATAGCAAGACCATTTTCAGGAGTTTTTTCCATCATTTTTAATTGTTGTGTCATCTTTTCAAGAGCATCAGAAACATTTTTTCTTGTAGTAGTTGATTTAATGTTTGTTGCTGTTCCTTTCTCTTGAAATAAGTGTTCAATAATCCTATGTAATTTATAACCTGCAGGAATATAAACAGAAACTAATTCAGTATTTCTACCTCTATATTCATCAAGTTCCTTAATAGTCCTTTTAAGTCGAAACTTTTGATAATCATCCATACTATAATGAAAAGTACTTTTGTTTAAATATTTGTTGAATTTTTATAAATTCTATTTCTTTTTATTTCAATTTTTATCAATTACTAAAAACAAAGTTTTTAGAATAATTAAAAGTGTAACTTTTAAAACCAAAAAAAAAGTAAATTTTTTTGAGTATAGAAAAGCTATGCTTTTCGTATAAATTGGTAAGGATGGTACTATACTTTGTATAGCACGGTAGTTTCTATTAAATTTTATTTCTTTTTGTTTCTTTTTCCATTAGTATTTTTTTTCTTAGATGATTTTGATTTCTACTTCCTTTAGCTAAAACGAATACATATTACTAAACTAAAGTTTAGAACTTATTAAATTAAAAATTTAAAAGTGACTAAAATCAAAGATTTTCTAACTATTGAAAATAAAGTTTTCAAAGCGAAGAAAAACAAAGAGTTTTTTATGTTGTTTAAATCAAAGATTTAAAAGGTTAGTGAAATCAAAAGATTTCTCACCTTGAAAAAAACAAAGTTTTTTTCTTAGTTTCGA
>CAZXZL010000006.1:0-31452 GCA_964645415.1 uncultured Methanosarcinales archaeon
TAATCATAGATTAAAACTTTGATAAAAATTGAAATAGACTTTTTACTTTGATATATTTTTAATCATGTATAAAATTCCTCCTAAATAAGTAATATATGAACTTATTTGATTTTATTTTTTAAAATGCTATTAATTATATATTAAATATTATATTTACACAAAAAAACATATCTTTAAATATTGAGTAATATACTTATTAAATGTAACTAATTGGCACTAAATTTCTAATTTTTATTGGGGTTTAAAATGGGAAAAGAAGACGAATTAATTATGGTTGTAAAAAAGAAAGATTTATTTGAAGAAGATGAGTTTGAAGGCTTTTTATCAAATAGTAATGGAAATAAACTGTATGATAACTTATTAGATAGTTATAAATTTATGAGGCGTGGAGATGCAGAAAAAGATTATGATCATAAACAGCCTATTACATATTGTATTATTATTAATAAAGATAAAGGAGTTTATTCTTATCAAAGATCCAATGAAGATAAAGATTATTATGAAAATCGTTTACAAGGAAAGTTTTCTTGGGGTGTTGGTGGACATATTGACAAAGCAGATGTTTCTAATGGAAATCCTATCTTAACAAGTTTATCTCGTGAAGTTGATGAAGAAGTTAATATAATTGGAGATGATGTTGATACTGAAAACTTTGAATTATTAGGTTATATTAATGACAATAAAACAGATGTAGGTAAAGTTCATATTGGTGTTATGTTTATATATTATACAAATTCTGAAAAAATTGAACCTAATGATGGTGAGATTGCAAATGGTGAATTTAGATCAATCAAAGAACTTAAAAACATTATTCAAAATTATGATGTTGAAAGTTGGTCTGAAATTGCTTTAGATGAATTAGAAAGATTACACCCTAAACTTTAAGTCAATTGCGTGTTGTGGACATACTTCGTGACAGACATAACATTTTATACAACTATTGTAATTAATATAAGCTCTATTTTCATCAATATTAATTGCTTTTGCAGGACATTTGTTGCGACAGACTCCACAACCAATACAATCTTTAGTAGGGAAAGGTTTTTTTCTTAAACTTTCTTTTAGTGGACTTAAAAATCTAAGCATTACACTAAATGAGTTGAATATTTTTCCTAAAAAAGTATTTTTCTTATCTGGTAATTTAAAATCTTTATAAACTTTCAAATTACCAATTTTATTATAATCATAATTTTTTTCTTTTAGAGCATAATTCAAATAAGGTATTAAATTTGGTTTAATATTAATCATTTCACAAGCAACTAAATCTGCAATTATTGGATCTTTTGAAACAATTATCTGTCCCATTCTCTTTTTGTCTCCTGAACTTGGTCCATTCCCTTCCATTGCTACAATTCCATCAATAATATTTAATGAGACTTTTTCACTAAATAAATTTTGTAGTTTATATAACATCTCTCCAAAATTCTCTTGAGAACGATTTTTTACATGTTGCTTTTGTTTTTCTAAATTATAAACTAATCCAAAAAGATTTTTTGTTGCACAAGTTAATGTTTGAAAAGTGTGTGTTTTAAACCTTGCAAGATTTATTATTTCATCAACTTGGTCTGCTAACCCTGTTACTTTAATATTTAATCCTTTATAATTTTCCACTTCAATAAATGAATTATATTCTTTTAATTTCACATTATCGTATTTAGAAATTAAATCTATTAATCCTTTTTTTCTAGCTATTTTTTTCACAGTTGAAAAACCAGGGGAATCACTAATAATAATTTCATAATTACCTAATGAATTGAGTGTTTCAATCATTGCAATAATCATTTCATTCTTTGTTGTTACAGGTTTGCTTTCAGAAAAAGGTGCTAAAAAATTAGGTTTTATTAAGATTTTTTTACCTTTTGGTTTATATTTAAATCTATTAAAAGTTCCTATAAATTTATTTAAAAACTTGTTTTTTATTTCTTCAACATCATAATCTTTCTGATTTATTATTAAAACATCATTTTTATTATTCATTAAGCAATTCCTATTTTTATTACTTTTATTTTTTGTGTTTTATTTATTCTTTTTATTAATCTCTTTTATAGCTTATCTTAATTATAATCTAATTGAAGTTAAAGGAAACATTTAAATACCATAAATTTTGTTTAAATACATGTCATTCAAAAATAATCAAAATAAACTCCTTTTTTTGATAATAATTTTATTAACCATTATTTTTTCAGTTTATTCTATGGTTTTTGGATGGAATGAATTATATTCTCATGAAGGTATAGAAGATATTATATTTAAAGAAGATTCTATTGAATTATGTTCTAATGTAATGTATCGTTTTAAAGACTTATCTGTATATGATGTAGACCATGATATTACTTCAGATAATGAATTTATTATTGATCTATCTATTGAAAATATTGGAAATCAAGATATTGTTGGTTTTAATTTTGAAGTAATTAATAAACATGAAGAAGTTTCTGGCAATGCTTTCTTTGATGAAAAACTTTCAATTTCTTATTATGAAACAATTAGTTTTTCTGATACTTTTTCAAATCTTAATGGAAATGAATCTATTAAATCAATAACAATTTATCCTATAATCTCAGCTGATGACTATTCTAGTGATAGTAACCTATTTCATTGTGATGAATTTTCTATTGAGTTTTCAGGAGATGTTTTAATTTAATTTCTTTTTTATTCAAAAGATTTATATAAATTTAAAGTACTTTTATAATATGTTTAAATCAAAAAAATCAAGTTTAGTTTTTAGTATATTTATTATTGCAATTATTCTATCAGTGATGACTATTATTTTAGGTTGGATTACTTCTTATTCTTATGACTCTGTTATTGACTCAGAGTTAAATTCTAGAATTTTAGAGAAGTGTTCAAATCTAGACATATTAACAGTAAGAGTTTTAGTTGATGATGCAACTAATAGGACTTATTCTGGCCCACCATTAGATGACTTTAGTATTGATGTTCTTTTAGAAAATAATGGCAGAGAAACTTTAAAAGGTGTTGTTATAAGAGCTTATGCTGATAATGAAGAGGTTTTATTTTCTGAAATAATAGAAAGAGATCTTAAAAGACATACAAGAAGTACTTATTCAATGAATCTTAAAGATCAGATGATTGGTGACTGTAGATCTAATGAAGGTCCTTCAAATTGTTATATTGAAGAAATTGAGATAATACCTATGGTTGAAGTTGACTTTGATGGCAGAGATATTTATGAGTGTTCCAATTATGTTCGATCTTATAAAAGATCTGATGATGTTGTTGTAACAGAATAATTTTATTCTTTTATCTTTCTTTGTAAGAAAAAATTTAAATATCTTTTAGAGTTTATTTCAGTATTAAAATGAAAGATAATCTGTTAAAATATTTGACAAAAAATGAATTAATAGTTCTTAAGTCATTAAAAAAACATGATTTAGATAAAGAGACTATTAAAGAAATTCATAACTATGTTGATTTAAAAGAAGTAGAACTAATGAGAGCTGTTGAATGGTTAGAAAATAAAAAAATAGTTAATATTGATTATGAAGAGTATGAGTTAATTGATCTTTCTAAAAATGGCTTAAAATATTCTAAATCTAATCTACCTGAAATTTCAATCTTGAATGAAATTAAAAAAAATGAAGAAGTTTCAAGAAAATCTCTATTAGAAAGTTTTTCAAATGATGAAATTTCATTTTCTATTGGTTTTCTTAAAAAAAATAACTGTATTGATATTGAAAAAAAAGATAATAATCTATATTTAATTTATAAAAATGATTTACCTCATACTTTTGAAAATGACTTTTTAAAAAATAATGATTTTCCTATTGAATTTAATAAACTTAATGATAAAGAAAAGTATTCAATTGAAAAATTACTCAATCGAAAAGATATAATTGAAAAAAAGAGAAAGACAAAGAAAATTATTTCTTTTACAAAAAGAGGAAAAAAATTACTAAAAAAAGATATTGAATCATTAGATTTAATTGATAATTTAAATAAAGATTTAATCTCAGAATTAAATGAAAAAAATATTTCAAATTATGAATTTAGAAGATATGATGTTAAAAGTGGTGTTCCAAGTTTTAATTTTCCAAAAAAACACATAATAGATCAAGTTCTTGAAGATTTTAGAGAAATTTGGGTAGGAATGGGTTTTGAAGAGATGTCTGGTGATATTTTAGATAGTTCTTTTAACATCTTAGATACTTTATTTGTTCCTCAAGATCATCCTGCTAGAAGTTTACAAGATACTTTTTATGCAGGAGATTCTGAAAATAAAATCTATAAGAAAAAAATAAAAAATAAAAATTATATGGATTCAGTTAAATCTATTCATACTTCTGGAAAGTGTTTTGGAGAAAAAATTAGTAAAGGTTGGGATTATCGTTGGAATAAAGAAGAAGCTGAAAAAGTAATGTTGAGATCTCATACAACAGTATTATCTGTTTTAAAATTATTAAAAGAGAAAAAGAAACATGGTAAATTCTTTTCTTTAGGTAAAAATTTTAGAAATGAAACCTTAGATTGGAAACATAGTTTTCAATTTCATCAAATAGAAGGAATTGTTGTTCATCCTGATGCTAACTTAAAAAATCACTTTTGGTTTATAAAGCAATTTTTTGAAAAATTAGGATTTGATGATGTTAGGTTAAGACCAGCTTATTTTCCTTATACTGAACCTTCAATGGAAGTTGATGTTTATGTTAAAGAAAGAGATGAATGGTTAGAACTTGGTGGTTCTGGAATATTTAGACCTGAAGTTGTTGAACCAATTTTTGGTGAATTTGTTCCTGTTTTAGCTTGGGGAATGGGTTTTGATAGATTTGCGATGAAACTTTTTGATGTAAAAGATATTAGAGAACTTTATTCAAAAGATATTGAAAAATTAATGAATTTTCCTTTACTTAAATAAAATGAGGCTTTATAGATAAAATGGCAAGTGCAGAATATGATATTGGACAACTTGAAGAATTAATAACTGGAGATATTGAAATAGATGAGCTTGTCGAGCTCTTACCTTTATTGAAAGTTGATGTTGATGATTTTAATGATGAGACCATAACTGTTGATATTACTCCTGATAGACCAGATTTGTTTTCTGAGGAAGGAGTTTCTAGAATGATAAACTCTTATCTTTTTTCAGATTATCAAAAGATCTATAATGTAAAAAAGGGTAATTATGAAATTAATGTTTCAAAAGATAATGCTAAATATCGTCCTTTTACTGTTGCTGCTGTTATTAAAAACCTTAATCTTGATGAAGATAAACTTAAAACAATCATTCGTGTTCAAGAAAAACTACATACCACTCTTGGTAGAAAAAGAGAAAAGGTTGCTATTGGTATTTATCCTGAAAATAAAATAGATTTTCCTATTGATTTTACTTCTTTAAAACCAAGTAAAATTAAATTTCAACCACTTGAAAGTGATTCTGAAATGACAGCAAGTGAAATTTTATCTAAACATGAAGCTGGAAAAAAATATGGTTACTTATTAGATGATATGAAAAAATATCCTCTGTTTTTAGATAGTTCAGATAATGTATTATCTATGCCTCCAATTATAAACTCTGAATATACTGGTAGAGTTTCTTCTGGAAAGAATGATCTTTTCATCGAATGTTCCGGATTTGATTTAAAATCTCTTAACTTAGCTTTAAATATTTTAGTAACTATGTTTTATGATATGAAAGGAGACGTTTATAATGTTAAAATAAATTATCCTAAAGGTTATTATAGTAAAATTAACTCTGAAGATGCTAAATTTTCTTTTAAGAGATATTTTAAAAAAGAAAAAGGTAATTTATATCAGAATTCACCTGACTTATCTTTTAATAAAATAAAAATCGATTACGATTTAATAAATAAACTTTTAGGTTATAATTTTTCTAAAGATCAAATAAAAAATCATTTAAAAAAGATGTGTTTTTTAATAGATGAGGATTATGCTTTAATTCCTCCTTATCGTCATGATGTTATACACAATGTTGATTTAGCAGAAGATGTTTCAATATCTTATGGTTTTGATAATATCGTTACTGAAAAACTTTTAGTTCCTGGTTTTGGTAAGATTGATTCATTTCAAAAATTTAAAAAGAAGATTAATGATCTTATGATTTCAATGAATCTTCAACCAATTAAAAATTATTCTATTGATGATATCAAACAACAAGAAATGTTTTTAAAAGATGATAAGAGTTTTGTTAAATTATCAAACCCTGTTAATAAAGATTATAATGTTATGAGAAGATCTTTAATTCCTCAACAATTTGAGTTTCTTAATTATAATAAGAAGAAAGAATATCCTCAAAAGTTTTTTGAAATTGGTGAAGTTTTTATTCTTGAAAATAGTTCACCATTTGAACATAAAGAAGTAGAAAAGATGTCAGTTGTTCTTGCAGGAGAAGGTTCTACTTTTACAAAAATCAAACAAATTATCAATAATATTGCTAATTCATTAGATTTAGATTTTTCTTATGAAGAATCTGAAAAAGATTTTTTAATAGAAGGAAGATGTGCATCTATTAATTTGGATGGTAATAATATTGGTTTTTTAGGTGAAGTGAACCCTAAATTTATATTAAAATATGATTTAGATGTTCCTGTTGTGCTATCTGAAATAGATATTAATTCAATTTATGATTATCTTAATAAGTAGGAAAATATTTAAATCAATCTAGATTACAAATTTTGGTGATTTTCAATGTCTCAAAGAAAATATAATACAGATCGTTTTAGAAAAGTACATGTAAAGTTATCTAGTAGAAATACTGTTCATTACAAACAAAAAAAACCAAATAAACAAAGGTGTCCTTATTGTAATAAACTAATCTCTGGAGTTGTTAGAGTTAGTTCAAATAAACGTTCAAACATTGCTTCATCTAAAAAATCTTCATCAAGAGGATTTGGTGGTGTTCTTTGTAGTTCATGTTCTAGAAGGATTTATAAGATGAGAGCAAGAAATTTAAATTAAAAAGGTGATGATTTATGTATGAAGAAGGTAGAGTAGTTATGAAAATAGCAGGAAGAGATTCTGGGAAGTTAGGAGTTATTTTAGAAGTTGATGATAATAATGTTCTTGTTGATGGTTTTATTAGAAATAGAAAAGTTAACATTAAACATCTTGAACCATTAAAAAAGAAATTAGATGTTTCTGGAATGGATTCTGATCAGATTAGAAAAGAATTGAAAAAAATTAATTAATTTTATTTATTATTTTTATTAATTTGTATTTTTTTTCTATTCATTTCTTTTTTACTTTTCATTTTTAACTAAAAAAAATTTTATTTGTTTAATTTTCTAATAAATAAATATTTTTAACATTTCAGTTTTATCCTTTCTTTTTAAAAGTAGTATTCGTTTTAGCTAAAGATGGTAGAAATCTTTTTTTATCTTCGATAGTATAAAGGTCTCAAAATCCTCTAAATGAAATAAGAGAGTCTAATTAAAAAAATTTGAATAAAATAAAAATCTTTCATAACTAGAACATTATGGAAACATATTATATTTAATTTAATTTATAATCCCAAAAATAATCTTTGATATGATGAATGTTTTCAATTCCTATTCCACTATTTTTACTTGAAATTTCCTCTGAATCCATTAGTGTTTTTCCTATTGCAATTGGTGTTTCTTTAAATAAGACTTTAACAATATCATCTTCATTAAATTCATCTGATTCTTTAATTCCAGGCACCATTAAATTTGCACCGTTACTTATTGGTTTAACTGCACCTTTATCTACTTTAACTTTTTTTATTTTATCTTTGAAACTATTTACCAAATGAAGAGATGGAAAAATCTTTTCTTTATTTTGATTTTTCCAAAAACAAATTGATTTATCTGAATCTAAATCATAAATAATTGTAACATCTTTTTCATTTTCTATTTTCACTCTTTCTAAGTTTTCTTTTTTTAACTTTAATTCAAATCCAAATTTTTTCAATTTTTCTGCAAGATCTCTTTTTTCACTTTTACTTAATCTCTTTCTTTTCATTTTCTCACCTTAAATAATTATATGAAGCTAACCATAAATTAATTTATAGCTTTGATCTTCTTTTTCTTTTCTTCTAACTCTTTTTACACCATTTAAGAAATCTTTTTCATTAATTTTATCTCGATCTTCTCTCAATGCAAAATAACCTGCTTCTGTACACATTGCACTAATCTCTGCTCCTGAAAATCCTTCAGATTCACTTGATATAAGATCAAAGTTGATTTCTTTTTCAAGAGGCATATCTTTTGAATGAATCTTAATAATTTCTTTTCTTTTCTCATCAGTGTCAGGTGGAGTGATTTTTATCAATCTATCTAATCTTCCTGGTCTTATTACTGCACGATCTAATATATCTAATCTATTTGTTGCACCAATTACTTTAACATCTGAAAGTGGTTTAAATCCATCAATTTCTCCTAATAGTTGCATAAATGTTCTTTGAACTTCTCTTTCTCCACTAGTTCCAATTTCAACTCTTTTTGATGCAATACTATCTATTTCATCAATGAAAAGGATGGTTGGTGAATTTTTTCTAGCTAATTCAAAAACTTTCTTAACTAACTTTGCTCCTTCTCCAATAAATTTTTGGACTAATTCTGATCCAATTAATTCAATAAACGTAGCATTCGTTTCTTTTGCAACAGCTTTTGCAATCATAGTTTTTCCATTACCTGGCGGTCCATGGAGTAAAATTCCTTTTGGTGGTTTAATACCCATCTTTCTAAACTTATCTGGATTATTGAGTGGTTCTTCTACTACTTCTTTCACTTCTTCTATTTTTTCTTTTAAACCACCTATCTCATTCCACTCAATTTCAGGTTTATCAATTATTACAAATTGTTTTACTTCTAGATTTGATGAACTATCAAGTTTTTCAAGAACGTTTAAATTCTTTTTATCCGCAATAACTTGATCTCCTGGTTTAATCTCTTCTTTAGCAACAGAATTAACTAAAAACTTATTACCATTAGCAACTTTAATTATTACTTTAGAATCTTCAATTGAGTCAATAACTTTACAAACCATGTTTGGCTCTTCTTTTAAAAGCTCTAATGTCATTTCTTTTTGAATTAATTTTGACTTAACAGAACTGACTTTCTGTTTTAAGTTTTTATTTTCTTTTTTTAATTCTTCACAATCTTTACAATTCTTACTTTCTTCATCAAACGTATAATCTTCTTTAACATTTTCTTTAACATTATTATCCATTTTAGAACCTCAAAATTTGAATTTCATTAACCTTTAAGAACTAATTTATTTAAATTAAATTAATGTATAATAACAGGAATTACTCAATGTTTTTAATATTTACTATTAAATATAAAAAAATATCTCAAAAATAATTTTTATTTAAGAAAATCAAAAGATATTTATTAGTCTTTAGTGATTATATAATAATGATACTAAAAAATTCAAAATTATTTTATCTAATGCTTATCTTTATATTATTGATTTTACCAATAGCCTTTTCTGTCGAAATAAATGTTAACTTATCTTCAAATGATGTTGAATTAGATAAAATCTCACCTTGGGCAAATTTTAATGTTTCATTATATCATGAATATTTTTGTTGTGATACAATACCTTCTGTTTTAGAATTTTCTCCTAAAAGTGATTGTGATGGGAGTAAGATAAAATATTACTTTAATATTACTGACTTTAATAATAATAGTTATTTTGATTCTGAAATAGACCTTAGAAATAATAGAGATAATTTTTCAAATCTTAATTATGATTTTTCTTGTTATCAATCAAGGTTTATATTTAATTTTACACAACTTCCTTTTACTAATTCACCTCCTGGCTTAATGGAAATTCCTCTGGATATAGAAGGTCCTGATGAATTTGAGATAGCTTCTTTTGATTCAACTTCTAATAATGAGTTTAAAGAAATTGAAATAACTCTTGAGAGTGATGAGTCATATGAATTTTTAGTTGAAACTTTTAAAAAAGATTATTATGAGGTTGGATGTGATTTAGATTTTGAGACTTCAAAAGATTATTTTTATGTAAAAAATAATTCTTTTAGTAATTCTTTAAAAAAAGGTTATGTTTATTTAATTAATATTACTCCAATTGATATCTTAAATAATCATGGAGAAAAAACATCTAAAGAAATTAGAATTAGAGATGATTTACCTCCTTCTAAAGTTAATTTAAATGGAAATTATTTTAATAAAAAATTAACATTAAATTGGTCTGAGTCTGAAGATAATATTGGTATAAAAAGATATTTAGTTTATCGTTCTGTTGATTCAAATGAATTTGAGAAAATAGATTCATCTGAAAATAACTCCTTTATTGATAATTATTTAACTCATGGTAAAAACCATTCTTATTTTATTAAACCTGTTGATTGTAGTGGTAATATAGGAAATAAATCAAATATATTTTCATATGAAATTGATAAAAAAGAACCAAAAATAAAAGATTATAACATTGATTATTTTAGAGATGGTGAGTTTACTCTTCATTTAAATTTAAGTAAGAACTTTAAACAAATTTATTTATTATCAGATGATTTTGATAAAAAAGATTCAATTAACATTCAAAATTATTCATTAAATATTAATGATAATGATTACTTAACAAAATATAATTCTTTGAATTTAAATTTGTCTTATAATTTATTTGATAATAAATCAAAATTTAATCTATCATTATTTATCGTTGATGATTTAGGTAATTATGGTATTTATAAAATTCCAGGTATAAAACCCATCTATGAAAAACCTAATGTTAGTTTTTCTTATAATAAAAGAGATTATTCTAATTATTTTACATTTATTTCAAATCGTGATGTTGATTGTAATTTGAATTTATTTAATAACTCTAATAAAAATGTTAAAATAGCTCAAAATGAAATTTATAATGTTTTAGATAATTATCTTTTAAATAATACAAAGAAAAAATTTAATTTCACCTTAGAAAAAAATCAAAAGTTAAATTTTAGTTTATTTTTACTTCCTGAAAAGAACAATCTTGTTTTGGATTGTTATGATGACTATGGATATCATTTCTCTGAGGAAATCAAATTTAATATTTCAAACAATTTACCAATAGAAATCTTTTCGCCTAATAATTTATTAAATAACTCTAAATATATTTTTCTTAGTTTAAAACAAGATAGTTTTATATTGCACCATAATAATTTTAATTTTACATTAAATGAATTCAATCAATATTTTAAAAATATTTTAAATGTTAGTTATAATTATGATTATCCTTTAAAAATAATTAATCTTGAAGTATTAGATAAAAACTATTTTGAAGGAATGGAAGAATTTAGTTTTGATTTAATTTTACAGAATAAAAAATTCAATTATAAGTATAATATCACTAGTGTTGAAACTGTTTATTCTGAACCATTTAATTCTTCATGTTTATTATTTGATTTTTATTATGGAAATTGTTCTAATGAAGTAATTTCATATTTTCAAAAAGAATCTAATGGATTTATATTAACTCCATTTTTTATTTTTCCTGCTAGTTATTCTGGTTTAAGTACTTTTATATTTTCTTTAATCATACTTTCTAGTTTTTTATTAATATTTTATTTTTTAACATTTAGATCAAATTTAACTTTTTTTAATAATGGATCAAATAGAAGTGATGTTGTTTCTAAAAATAAAACTAAAAACAATGAAACCTCCTTTAATGAAAATTCAAATAAAAAAGAAGATAAAAAACAAAGAGTTATTAATCAATGGATAGAAAGAGTTAAAGAAAAAGATGAAAAAACTACCACTAATTTTAAAAAGGATAATAATTTTAAGAATAATGAAAGCTCTAGTTTTTTTATAAAAAATAACAATAAAAATAAGAAAAAGGATCTTTCTGATGAGGATGATTTTATATTTCAGGAAGATTTATGATTTTAAGGTGATTATTTTGGCTAAAAATGATTTTCAATCAGATTTTGATGATTATATCAAAAATAGAAGAAAAATAACTCGAAGAAAAAAACAAAAAAAACAAAAAAAGAGAAAATCAAAAAGAAATAATAAACGTTCTTTTTTTAAAAGATTTAGTATTAGAGATTTATTTCATGATAATGTTATAGATTATGATGGTGATATAAAAATAGTTGAAAGAGGTGAATTTAAACTTAAAAAGAAGTTTAAAGATCTTTTCTTTTCTGATAATAATTTTCTTGAAGTTGATGATTCAAAGAATATTAGACCAAAATCATCTAAGAAAAAGAAATCTGATGATAAAAAATCTAAAAAACCTAAAGTTGTAAAAACGCAGAAAAGAAGTTTTATTAAAAATATAAATCCTTTTAAATCTTCAAAATCAAAAGAAATCATAAAAAATGAATCTGATGATGAAGAAGTAAATTTAGAATCAGATCATTTAGAAGTAAATTTAGATTCTAATGAAGAACATGTTTCTGTTGTTGAAGTAGAAGATGAAAATTATTTTGATGTTTTAAAAGATAAAACATCTAATATATTAAGTGAATTTAAAAATATCTTTTCAAAATCAGATGAGAAAAATATTGTTTTAGATAATTTTGAAGAAAAATCTCTTAAAGAAACTTATAGTATTTTAAATGACTTTGTTGATTCAGTTTCTCAACTTGATGAGAATGATAAAAAGGAATTAATGAATCATGATGATTTTCAATATTTATTAGACCTTGAAGATAAAATAGAAAAAGATATTGAAGATATTGAAAAAGATATTGTGTTAAAAGAGAAAAATAAAGAAGATATTGAAGATATTGAAAAAGATTTAGATGAAAAAGTTTCTTATTTGAATAAACTTATCAATAAATTCAGAGGATTTTTCAGAAATAATGATGATAGGATGGTTATTAACGTAGATGTTTCTGAAGTAGATATTGATGATAAAGATTAGTTTTCTAATTTTTAGTGATTTTTATGGTTGATAAAGATAATTTAGAAGATATTTCTTCAATATTAAGACGTTTTGAAACATTTTATGTAAAAGTAAAGTTTAGTTCTGAATTTAAAATAATTAATTTAAATGAAGACCGTAAAACTTTAAAAGTTAGCTTAAGTCAAAAACCAAAGAATAACAAAGCGAATATTGAATTAATTGAAAATTTAGAAAAATTAGGTGTTAATGTTAAAATAATTTCTGGATTCAATTCTAGAAAAAAATATTTAAAAGTATTAAAATAGGTGTATAATTATGGAAATTAAATTTCACGGAGCGGCAAGAGAAGTAGGAAGAAGTTCAATTAAAGTATCTTCTAAGGAAGCAGATATTTTATTAGATTGTGGTATTAAACTTGATCCTATGGGTGTTATATACCCATATGAATTAGATGATTTAGTTGATGTTGATGAAATATTTATCAGTCATGCTCATTTAGATCATACTGGAGCTTTACCATTTTTAAATTATTATGGAAATAAATCAAGAATTTTTTCAACGAAAATGACTAAAAAAGTAGCAGAGATTCTTTTAAAAGATTCTTATAAAATTTCTAAAATTGAAAATCATAAACTTCCATATTCATCAAAGAATATTAAAAGTGTATTAGATAGATTTGAGGATTATCTTCAATTTAATAAGACTTATAGTATAAGAAAAGATTTAGATGTAGAAGTATTTGATTCTGGTCATATCCCTGGTAGCTGTTCATTCTTATTTAACTTTAAAAAAGAAGGAAAGACTTTACTTTATACAGGAGACTTTAATACAACTAAAACTAAATTACTTTCAGGATCAAAATTTGAAAAATTAAAAGAAAGAGATGTTGATGTTTTAATTACAGAAAGTACTTATGGTGATAAATCTCATCCTAATAGAGATGAAACTGTAAAAAGATTCAAAGAATTAATTAAAAAGAGAACAGAAGTAGGACCTGTTTTGATTCCAGTATTTGCTGTTGGAAGATCTCAAGAAATATTAATGACTGTTTCTGAAATGGATTTAGATGTTCCTATTTATTTTGATGGTATGGCAAAACAAGTTACTAAAATTTATATGAAACATCCTGAATTTGTTAGAGATATAAAAGAATTAAAGAAAGCTTCATCATCTGTTAATTTTGCAAATAGGAGTTTAGACTATAGTAAACTTTCAAATGAGAGATGTGTCTTTATTACAACTTCTGGAATGATTTCTGGAGGTCCTTCATTAAGTATTTTTGAAGATATCTTTAAAAATCCTGAGGCTACAGTGTTACTAACTGGTTATCAAGCAGAAGAAACTCATGGTAGAGATCTACTTGAAGATGGTATTTTTGAAAAAGATGGTGTTGAAAAGAAAGTTCAATGTTTATATGAAAAATTTGATTTTTCAGCACATACTGGTTTAGATGATCTCAAAAAAACTATTGATGATATATCTCCTAAAAAAGTAATTATTCAACATGGAGATGAAAGTTCTGGTGAGAATTTTAAAAATTATTTAGATGAAAAAGGAATTGAATCAATTTTACCAAAAATAGGAGAATCAATTAAGATTTGATTTCTTATTTAATTAAATTTATATAATGAATCTTTGTTTTAATAAATAGTATTATTAAAAATGGCTAAAGAAATCAAAGAAGATAAAAAAATACGATTAAAAAAAGCATCATTGTTCAAAAGATTTATTGCTTATTTAATTGATATTACTATAATTAATCTAATTGTTACATTTGCTTTAGGAGATAGATTGATTGAGCTTTTAGATGGTAGTTTTAATATTTTTTCTCCTTCATCAGAAATTCTTTTTTATACAACTATTTTTTCTTTAGCTATGTTTATTTATTTTACTTTATCAGAATTTTTTACTTTTCAAACAATTGGAAAATCAATAATGAATCTTCATGTTATTCCTATTAACTATTATTATTTGTTTAATTCAGATATTTCTAAGAAAGTTTTTGATTTTAATCCTTTAGAATCTGATTCAAAAATAACTCAAATAAAAAAAGATGATAAAAAATCTAAAAAAGAAGATAAAAACTCTTCTGATGATTCTAATGAAGATCTTAGTAAAAAAATAACATTATTGTCTGGTCTTTTTCGAGGTAATTTATCTGTACTGTCTTCAATAATCCGTTCTATATATTTACTGCCTTTATTTAGTTTTATTTCAACCTTAGATTTTCTCTTTATATTTTTTACACGTTTAAATCAAAGAATACTTGAATTTGCAAGTAAAACTGTAGTTGTTGAATTTAGTTATGAGGAAGAACTGGTCATTTAATATGGTTGAAATAGATAAATTAGGAAATGTGCAACGTATTTTTGGGATGATTGTTATAACCATAGGGTGGTTTTTTGCGGTTGGATATATTATGATATTTGAAACTCCTGATGTTTTATCACCATATGTAATTAGAGAAGAAATAAATATGGATGTATATGTGAGATGTTATACTGGAGATGATGTTGTACCAAATGATATTATAGATGTTGATCAGATATCTGGATCTAGTGTTGAAATAGACAATATTTGTGATGATTATTGTAATCAATCTTCACTTGGTGAAGGTAATATTAGAGATACTCAAAGTATGTTTTTATTAGATCACTTAGATGAAGATGTATGTCTTTGCTCAGATTCAAGTGATTATTGTTAAAATTAAGGTTTTTTTAAAGAGGTGTTATTATGAATCGTTTAAAAATTAATAAAAAAAATAATTGGTTAACTTATATTTTAGTATTGCTTGGTGTATTTATTTTTGTACTTGTTTATTCTTCTATGTCTGCTCCCTCAGGAAATGTTCCAATCATAAATATTGATGGTCTAATACAGTTTTCATCAGGAGATATGTTTTCAACTTCTAGTAGCTTTATTGAAGAAAAAATTTATGACTTGGCTGATGATCCTAATGTTGAAGGTATGATATTAAGAATTAATTCTCCTGGTGGAACTCCTGTTGCATCTAATAGAATCTCAAATGCTGTTGAATATTTTTCAAATCAAAATAAAACAGTTGTTTCTGTAATAGATGAAATGGGTGCTTCTGGAGCATATCTTATTGCTTCTGCATCAGATAAAATATTTTTAGATGAGATGTCTATTGTTGGTAGTATTGGTGTTAAATCATCTAGGTTATCTTTAGAAGGTCTTTTAAGAGACTATAATATTTCTTATTATTCTATGAGTTCTGGTGATTACAAAGATTTTGGTGATGTGCTTGTTGAACCAACTGATGAAGAATTAGAGGCAATGAAAGGAATTTCAGAAGATTTACATACAAAATTCTCAAACATTGTTATGGAAAATAGGAATATCTCTAAAAACTTTGCTGAAGAAAATAATTTATTTTCTGGGCTTATCTTTTTAGGTAGTGATGCTATTGAATATGATTTAGTTGATTCTATTGGTGGAATGAAAGAAGCTGAAGACTATCTTTATAATGACTTAAATCAAACACTATTAACTTATCCTGTTAGGAGAGATAGAGGTTTTTTTGAAAGTGCTTACGGTTTTACTAAAAATATAATTAGTGAGGACTATTTAAATCTTAATTTACGTTCTCCATTTTTATTTGTTTTTGATAGGTGATTTTTTTGAAAATAGAAAATATCAATAAAAAAGATTGGTTAAAAGCTGGAAAATTGTCTCGTGATGTTTTAAATTATGGTAAAAAGAAGATTAAAAACGTTTCTGAAGTTCTTGAACTTGTTAATCAAATGGAAGAAAAATTATATTCATTAGATTCTAATGCTTCCTTTGCTTTTCCGATTAATGTTTCAATTAATGATTGTGCTGCTCATGATTCTGCCAGATATAAGGATAAAAGAGAAGTTTTTGGTTTAGTTAAGTTAGATGTAGGTGTTGAATATAATGGTGCTATTGGTGATAATGCTGGAACTATTGACTTATCAGATGAAGATAATTCTAATTTAGTTAATGCTTCAAAAAATGCTTTAAATAAAGCAAAAGAATTGATTATGAGTAATGAAACTTCAATTGATGAAATTTCAAAAAATATTGAAAGAGAAATAAAAAAACATGATGTAAAACCAATATCTAATTTAATGGGTCATGGTTTAGGTATCAATACTGTTCATACTGACCCAAAAATACCTAATATGTTTACTGGAAAAAATAAATCTTTAGAAAATAATAGTTTTTTTGCAGTTGAACCTTTTGCGTCAACAGGTGCTGGTTATGTCAAAGAAAAAGGTACTGCCGAGATTTATTCAATAACACAATATAAGCCTTTAAGAAGTACATTTTCAAGGAAAATTTCTACTTTTATTAAGAAAAATTATGGGAAAAAACCTTTTTCAAAAAGATGGATTATAAATGAATTTGGAAAAGGTAAAACAAATCTTGCTTTTAAACAAATGAAAAATAAGGATATGATTAAAGACTATCCTCCACTTTATGATCAAGATCTTGTTTCACAATCAGAACATACCTTTGGTATTATTGATGGTAATGTTTTTTGTACAACTAATTAATTTTTTTATTTTTTTAAAATCATTATTCTTAAGTAATAATTTGAGTAACATTTAAAAAATAAGAATATCTCATAACATTAATGATTGAATTTAATAATAAAAAACTAGAGAAAAAAGTAGAAAAAACATCTAAAGAAGTAGTTAATTTGTTAAATAGTAAATTAAAAAAAGCAAAGTGTTTACTTGGGGGAAGTGTTGCTAAAGGAACTTATTTATATGATGATATTGATTTTGATCTTTTCATTATGTTTGAAGAAGAAATTGATACTAATTATTTAAAAAATACTTTAAAAAAAATATTCCCTAATTATGCTATTAAAACATTACATGGTACAAGAGATTACTTTCAAATAGAATATAAAGGTTTTACACTTGAATTTGTTCCTACTTTATACCATGAAAATCCAAATAACTGTGAAAATAGTATTGATATAAGTGTTTTTCATATTGAGTGGTTTTTAGAAAAAAAGAAAAAGATAGAAAATCTTTCTAATGAGGTTAGAAAAACTAAATTATTTTTTAAGTCTAATTATTTATATGGTGCAGAAAGTCATATTGGTGGTTTTTCAGGACATGTTATTGATTCTTTAATTGTTTACTATAAATCTTTTAATAACTTAATTGAATCAGCAAAAAATTGGTCGGAAAAAGTAGTAATTGATGTTGAAAAACATTATTCTAATTCTAAAGAAATTTTTAATAATTTAAGTTCAGGAAAATTATACTCGCCATTAATTCTTGTTGATCCTGTTTTGAAGTCAAGAAATGCAGCAGCAGCTTTGTCTAAAAATAAATTTGATGAATTTATATATTTAGCAAATGAATATTTTAAATCACCAAGTCTTAATTTTTTTAAAAAAACTGAACCAAAAATAGATAAATCTAATACATTAGTATTTGATGTAAAATGGAAAGATGGAAATAAAGATGTATCTGGGTCAAAAGTAAAAAAAATATTTGATGTAATTAAATATGATTTAAAAGAGAAAAATTATGAGATTAAATTTGATTTTTGGAATTATGAGAATTCTTTTTGGATCTTATTAAATGATTATCAGGATGATTATGTTAGAAGAGGTCCTCCTTTAAATCTCAAAACTAATGTTAAAAAATTCAAAAGTAAACATGATGAATCATCTTTTTTTAAGGAAGATGGTAGAATATTTGCAAATATTAAAAGGAAAAAAAATCCTTTTGAGATTGTATTAAATAGAAGTGATTTTATTAGGGAACGAGTTAAAGAGTTAAATATAAAATATTTTATTAATAATAATTTAAAATATGAAAAAACTATTAAATGAAAAATTATCTTAAAGAAAGTTTTATATAGTTTTATCTTGATATAAATAATAGAATATAATCAACAAAAAAATATTTAAATGAATGATTATACTATAAAATATATGTTTAAGTATTTGTTTTTAATTAAGTGAGGGTTTGGGGATGACAGAAGATAAAGAATTATTTTCAACAATTTTTAAGGATAAACCTGCATTACTTCTTGCAGAATTATATCGATCTAGGAATGGTGATGACTTATATGGTTCAACAATTGCAAAAAAAATTGATTGTACATATTCTCATGTTGTAAAAATATTACAAATTATTGAGGAACATAATCTTGTTGAATTTAATAGATCTGGTCGATTAAAACTTGTAAATTTAACGAATAGAGGAGAAAAAATAGCAAAAAAAATTGAAGAGATAAGAAATATTTTAGATTAAAATGGTTTTAATTACTCTTTTTCAATTTATCGGATTGATTATTGTTTTTGTTCTTCCAGGTTTTCTTTCTAGTTTTTTTATATTTGACGGTTTGAAACTTTTAGAAAGATTATTAATAGGTTATGCTTTATCTATTCCAATTTTTATTATTTTATATATAATTGACTTATATATTATTAGTTTTTTATTTGAAAGTCGTTATTTTAGTTTATTTTTTCTTTATATTCTAACAATAATAGCTTTAGTTTATTTTTTAGAAGATATTATCTCAAATGCTAAATTTTTATGTAAAATAAGAAATAAATTTAGTTCTATTTTTAAAACTAATTCAAATAACTTTAAAGATAATTCATCGAAAGATAAAAGTAAAAATTTAAGTTCAAATGATGATACTCTTTCTAAAGAAGAAATGAAAAAAGTTGAAAAAATGACAAAGAAGAATTAAATTATCTTTATCATTTTTTAATTTATATCAAAGATTATTTTAAATTATATTCAGATTCTAATTTGTAAATATTTTCTAAGTTATTTTCTCTTATATATTCAATGAAATCTGAGAATTCTTCATTTTTTTCATTTTGATATAAATTAACTAAATCTTTATTAAAATCATACATCTTATTTACAATCCTTTCTGTTTTTTCTTTTTTTAAGTCTTCTTCTAAAATAATTTCTGTTAAGTTATTTTTTCTTGTAATTATTTCATTTAAATTATCTGTTGAAATTAATTCATCTTTATAAACATCTTTTTCAAATTGTTCATAGAAGTGATTAACTTCTTCTTTGATTTGATTAATTTCATCATTGTATTGATTTTGGGCACTTAAACTTTTTGAATAACCTGTAAGAATTGAACTTGCAATTAATCCAATGGCAGCATATTTTTTTAGTTTTTTTCCTATCTTATTTTGAAGCATAATATCACCTTTTTTTATATGATGTATTTATGGTAGTTAGAATTAATTTATAAATGTTTTGATATTTTTGTAACTGTTGAGTGAAAAAAGATTATCTTACTTTTCTTTTTTTTCTGGAATTGCACTTGGTGCACTTCCTCCATGCCATGTGAACCTTGGTCTTACTCTCATTGAATATAAGTTTTCATTTGAATCATCAAATAAAACAGCTGAACCTTTAACTCTAGGAAGGTGATCCATTTTTGTTATAATTCCTTCTTGCATATAACTTTGGGTTAGTTGAGTTAGAGCTTCAACATCTAATCTTGCAGTAACTCTATGAGATAATATAATATCTGATTGTGTTAATACATCTGAATGAATTTTACCTGGTTGTTGTGTTGCTAAAATCAAAGAAATTCCTGGTTGTCTTCCTTCTCTAAGAATAATCATTAAAGGTTCTGTTGCAGCAGTCTCTTCAATACTTTCTTCAGGCATAAATTCATGAGCCTCATCAATAACAAGCCATACTAAAGGCATACTTCTCTCATTTAAACCTTCTTCTGTGAAATAATGTAATGCTCCTTTAACAGAATCAAATTCTTCAAATTTTCTTACTTCCATTCTTTGTGTGAAAAGTTTTTTTGCAACTATTCCTAGCACCATAGATTTTACTTCCCAACCACCTGGCATTGTTGCATAACAACTTAAATCTAGTACTGTTACCTGTCCTCCAGAAGCTAATTCTGTTAATGGTGTTGCTTTATCACTAAAAACTCCCCAACTTTTTGCTGTTTTAAACATACTTTTTATTGCTTTTTTAGTAGTTGTTTCTTCTCCTTTTACCATATCTACTTTCTTTAAAATATCGTCAATTGTAAAATTATCTCCTTTATCGTCTTTTAAATTAAGAATTATTTTTTGTAATAATATTCCTTTTGGTCCAAATTTATCTAAGTTAAAAGTTTTTATCCAATCATCAGTATCTAAATCTCCTGCACGTAAAGAGAAAGCATGATCTGTTGGAACACCTTGTTCTTTGTATTTTTTATAATATTTTTCAGGAGTATATATTTGTACATCCATTCCTTCTGGTTCTAATCCCCAATCATTTAACAACTTTGCATCTTTTTTATTAGGGTACTTCATTGTCCAGTATACTCCCATAGTATCTAAAAGAATTATACTTAAATTTTCACCAACATCTTTATCTAACTTTGCAAACCCTTCTGCTATTACACCCATAGTATAACTTTTTCCTCCACCTCTTTTACCACATATAAACATACTATGTGATGTACTTACATCCATTCTAATCGGGTTGGATAAAGTTACATTTTGACCCATTGTAATATATTGTTTTCCTAAATATAATGTTCCTTTTTTCCCAAATTTTTCTACATCACTTTTTGACCTACCGGCTATTACATCTCTCATATATATAATAACTCTTTTTTACTTATTTAAAGTTTGTTTTTCACTTTATAATTTAACACTTAACCAAAATTAATTTATTAGGTGAATATTTGTAATGTTTTTTTATTTAACCGAAAGATTTAATTATATATAATTTGAATATCTTTTTAATGAAAATAATCTCTTTTGGTGGATCAATTCTTTATGATAATAATTCTAATTTTAGATATAATTATTTAAAAAGAGTTAAAAAGATTTTAGATGATATTGATGAAAAACTTATTTTTGTTGTTGGTGGTGGAAGACTTGCAAGAGAACTTATAAAAAGAGCATCTATCATTGATAATGAAGAATCATATTTAGACAGAGTTGGAATATTTTCAACTAAAATTAATGCTTTAATGTTTTCAAAAATTTTTGATTCACGATTTATTGAATTTAATTCTTTAAAAGATGATTTTAGTATTATTGAGGATATTAATTCTAATGTAGTTCTCTCTGGAATTGTTCCTGGTGTTACAACAGATTATGATGCTGTTCATATTGCTAATGAATTAGATGTCAGCAAAGTTTATAATTTTACTGATGTTGATTACTGGTATTATAATTTAAAAACAAAAGAACCAATTGAATGTATCACTTATGAAGAATTAGAAGAAGAATTTGATTTAGATTATAAACCTGGTATGAATATTCCTTTTGATCCAAAAGCTTTGAATTTAGCAAGAAAACATTCAATTAGTATATATGTTATGAATGGTAATAAAATTTCTAAAATTTCTGATTTCGTAAATAATGATGATTTTACAGGAACAAAAATACTAAGTAATTAATATCTTTCTTGAGAAAGTTTAAATATGATTTGTTTGTAAATTTATTATGAGATTAATATTTAACTTTCAGAAAATATTTTATCTTATTTTTTTAATATTAATTGTATCTATTTTTTCTTCTACTTTTGTAATTTCTAATGAACAATTGAATGATTTTTCTCCTGATTTAGGTGATGATTTTTCTAATTTACTTCAAGGAAGTATAGACCTTTTAACAACTTCTGTTGTCTGGCAAGGGACTACTTTTCCAATTTGGATTATATTATCTTTTTGGTTATTCTCGATTTTATTGATTTATATTGTTTTATCTAAAGCTCCTTTTTTTAATGAAATTGAAGGGATGAAACCTAAAAAAGTAAAATTAGCTTTATCAATTGCTGTTTCTATTGGTTTATCTTTTGGAACTGATTTAATCGGATATTGGTATATGATGTTATCTATTATTGGAGTTTGGGGTGGACTTTTATTTTTAATAATCTCTATTTACTTTATTTTTGTTTTATTTGGTTCTGGAATGGCTCATACTAGAGATAAAAGAAAAGAATATATGGCTTTTTCAAATGATCCTGATGACCCTGATGACCCTAACGGTCCTCCTAATAGTTTTAGTTATTCTGATGATGATGGTTCTAGTGGTTCTAATGGGTCTAGTAATCCAAATAACCCTAATAGTCCAAATAATTCTAACACACCAAACAATCCTAAAAACTGTAAAAAAATAGAGAAACTTTTATCAAAATATCTTCAACAAGCAGAGAATTTTAAATCACCTCTTGATTTTATTAAAAAAGCAAACTCTCTTTTAGATTCGATACAACAACTATATAAAAATAATTATAATCCAAAAAATTGTAATCATACTCATATTTTGAAAAGTATTAATGAATTGTTTTTGAAGTATCTGAATGAATGGGAAAAAAACTTTTATTATTTTTTAAAAGATGTTGTTCAAAAAATTGAAGAATTGTATTCTTATGGTTTAGAAAAAGATAACTCATTGAAAAGTGAAAATAAGTGGTTTATGGGGCTTAGACAATATCTTAAAATGTTATTAAGGCAAGTGAATGATTTACAGTCTGATTTTAATAGCTTGAATGCTTCTTTAAATAAAAGTATTAAATTACAAAAAAGGAAAACAAAAATAGTAACAAAATCGGTTAATAATCTTTCTAAAAAGTTAAATTCTTATTATAATAAATATGAAAACCCTCATCTTTATGAAAAAAAATATAAAAAATTATTATCTTATCTAAATAATAATAATTATGATAAAAATACTTCTAACGAAGAAAAGAACTCTTCAATTAATAGGGAACAATTAAATAATTTAATTGATTATGGAAAAAATCTTAATTCTTTAATAAGAGATACTGTTAAAAAACTACCTGCTAAAAAAGAGATTGAAAATTCTTCTAAAAAGTACAATAAAACTTTGAATGACCTTAATAATCATAGTGATAAAATAGAAAAATTAGTAGAATCTGTTGATAGTACTTCAAAAAAGATTGGGCATAATAATGATTCTAGTTTTAAGTCTAATTTAATTTCTGAATTGAAAGAGATAAAAAAAGTATTCAATGAGACAACTAAATTAATTCATAAATCAAATAAAGAGATAGATATTTACATAAGAAAAATAAATGAGTTTATAAATATTTTTCATAACTTTAATATGGGTAGAATTAAACGTTATCTCTCTTCTTTAAAAAATAATACTTCTGTTTTAGATTCTAATCCTGAATTAGAAGAATTGATAGAAGTATACTTAAAAAACAGAAAGTTAATAAAGAAAAATATCAGTCAAATAAATAAAATTAAAGATAACTTAAAGCAAAATAATACTAATTTAATGGCTGATTTAAATAGAATTATTGCATTAAGTAAAGATTTAAGAAGAGATATAGTTAAAATTGTTAAAAGTCCTGGAAATTATAACATAAATGAAATTAAATCTAAATTAAATGAATTTCAAACTTATCTGAAAAAATCAAATCATCTAAGAAAGAAATTATTTTCTAAAAATAAAAAATATTTTAATATAAAAGAAGAGATCAATAATATAATTACTAATCAATTTAAAATTATTAATTATTTAAATAAACATTTTGAACATAAAACATTAAATAAACTTACCAAACTGAAGAATGATTGGAAAGATAAGTATTAAAATAAAAGAAACAAGAAACATTTAAATATAATAAGTGAGAAAAGTTATTATGAAAGTAAATTACAATAAATTAAAATTGTTAAACTTTTTCATTTTACTATTATTTGTAACTATTTTTTCTTCCACTTTTGTAATTTCTAATGAACCTATGGATGATTTTACTCCTGATTTGGGTGAAGATATTTCTAATTTACTTCAAGGGAGTATAGATCTTTTAACAACTCCTGTTGAGTGGCAAGGAACAACATTTCCAATTTGGATTCTTGCATCATTTTGGTTATTTTCAATTTTATTAGTTTATATCGTTTTATCTAAAGCTCCTTTTTTTAATGAAATTGAAGGAATGACTCCTAAGAAAGTAAAGTTAGCTTTGTCAATTGCTGTTTCTATTGGTTTATCTTTTGGAACTGATTTAATTGGATATTGGTATATAATGTTATCTATGATTGGAGTTTGGGGAGGATTTTTATTTTTAATAATCTCTATTTACTTTATACTTGTTTTATTTGGTTCTGGAATGGCTCATACTAGAGACAAAAGAAGAGAGTATATAAGTGATGATGCATTAAATAAACCAGTAAAAGCTGTCAAAAAGAAAATTAAAAACTTTACAAATAAAGAAGAAAAAGATGAAAAACGTGTTTTAAATGATTTAGCTAAAGTTTATAATGATGTAGAAAAATCTCAATCTGAAAGCCATTATGAGAGTGTAGAAAAATTATGTAAAAGTTTGATTCGTTCTTTTAAAAATGGTGATTTTGATAACTTTGAAAAAATAAAATATAATTTTAAAAACTTGATTAAAGGATTGGATATTTTAATTAAAAATGGAGAACATAATATTAATTCTTATACTACATTTGAAAAAAAGTATTCTCGATTTCTTGGAGATAGTATAAATAAATCAGAATCTCTTAAAAACGATATAAAAGATATGATAAAACAATCCAAAAATCTTAATGATTCTAAGACTGTCAATAAGTTAGAAGATGAAGAGAAAAAATTAAAAAAATTAACAAAAGATTTGAATTATTTAGCTAAATATTTTCGTAAAATAAGTAATGATTATAATGAATTGGATACTAAAGTAAAAAGTATGAAAGATCATAAATCTCAATTGAAAGCTATATTAAAAGGTTTCAAAAAACAGAATTATCAGAATATAAAAATTAATACTACATTAAAAATTTTAAAAGGGATAAAAAAGTCATTATCTAAACAAGATAAAATCATTGATAATCTTGAGAGAGGTTTTAAAAAGATATCTAATGGTTTTAAAAAGGTTAAAAATGACTTTGACCAAATAGATAATGTTTTAAATTCACTCTAAAAAATATTTTAAATTTACTTTAAAATAATATTAAGATTAATTGAAAAATTCAAAAAGTATTTATATTTATTTTAATTTAAGTGATTATTATGTTTGGAATAAGAGATTTTTTTAAAAAATTATTTAATCCATTATTTAAGAAAAAAGATAATGTTAGATTAGGTATCTATGGTCCTCCTAATGGAGGAAAAACTACTCTTGCAAATCGTATCTGTCTTGATTGGCTTGGAGAAGAGTTAGGAACAGTTTCTAATATACCACATGAAACAAGAGAAATTAGAATCAAAGAAAAAGTAACTATTGAAGAAGATGGAAAAAAACTTTCTTTTAATCTTGTTGATACTCCAGGTATTGCTACTAAGATAGATTTTGAAGATTTTATTGAAGAGGGTATGGAAGAAGAAAAAGCTAAAAGTCGTGCAAAAGAGGCAACTAAAGGAATTATTGATTCTATTAAATGGCTTGATAATGTTGATGCTGTAGTTTTAGTAATGGATGCTACTCGTGATCCTTTTAATCAAGTTAATGTTACTATTGTTGGTAATTTATCTGCTAGAGATATTCCTGTAGTTATTGCTGCTAATAAAGTTGACCTTAAAAAAGCAGATCCTGAAAGAGTAAAATCTGCATTTCCTCAATACGAAGTTATGCCTATCTCTGCAAAAGATGGAGATGGAATGGATGATTTTTATAAAAAACTTATTGATTTAATTTGATGATAAAAATGACAAAAATTAGAGTAATATCTTATTCGGAAATAGAAGATCTTTCAGTTAATGAAAAAGTTGAGAAAATTTTAACTTTAATTAAAAATGAATTTGTTGTAGTAATTAATGGAAAATTATCTATTGATGAAAAAAATGAACTTTATAAAAAGAATTTAAGTAAGATTTCTGAAGATTTATCTTTTCAAGGTATAGAAATTGCAGAGTTATTTGATAAAAAAGAAGATAGTATCCCAAAGAAAGTTAAAAAATTCTTTCTAAAAATAGTTGCTGGTAATAAAATAGGACTTACTTTAATTGGTCCTGCAAAAATTATTAAAGAAATTAAACAAGATCCTGATAAAATTGATGTTCTTGCAAATGTTTGAAAATGCCTCACCAATGTGTTAGATGTGGAGAAATGTATGATGATGGTGCAAATGAGCTTTTAAAAGGTTGTAGTTCATGTAGTGGTAAGTTGTTTTTTTATATTTCTAAAGAAAAGTTAAAAAAACAAGAACAGAAAGTTAATAACTTAAGTAAAGAAGATAGAGAAGAAATTGAAAATGATATTAATGATATCTTAGGTCAAGATAATATAAATGAAGATCCAATAGTATTAGATTTAGAAAGTGTAAATTTAAGTAAACCTGGAAAGTATCAAGTTGACTTAGTTCATTTATTTAAAAATGATCCTATTGTTTTTAAATCTGAAGAAGGAAAATATCATATAGATATTTCATCCCTCTTTGAGGATAAGAAAAAAAGTTAGTTTCTTTGAATAAAAAATATATATGAAAGTTGTGTTCTATTTAATATGAGATATAAACAATTATTTATGTTAGTTTTGTTCATCTTTTTTCTATCTTTAAGTACTTTTTCTTTTGAGTCTAATGATTATAATGGTTTTGATAACAATATGAAATATTTTTCATTTGACTTTGAAGATAGTCATGGTCTTTTTAATTTAAACTTTGAAGATGTATCTGGTTATAATAGTAATTATGTTTTTTTAGTTAATAATAAAACTAATAACCTTATTGAATTTGATAGATTAAGAATAACTGATATTCGAAATAGAGTTTATCTTTATAATCTTCCATCTAAAGAAAATTATGAAGTTTTTTTATTTGATAATGATTTAATTTCTGATAATATCTTTTTTAATTCTACTAACTCTAATTTAAATGTTAATTTTCTTGTTGCTAATCCTTTTGAATTAAATAAAAATGTGGAATTATCTTTTCAATGTGAAGGTCTTTCTGAAAGAGCAGGTGATTTTATAGAATTTAGTTTAAAAGACTATGAAATTCCACCTAAAAACATTAAAATTATTAATGAAATTGTTGAAATAGATTATCCTAATCAATACGATTGTTCATTTGATTTGAATTATCGTGATCGAAATTACAATTTTGATTATGATTTTTTAAAATTAGAACAAAGAGCTGAAAATATTGATATTTCAATAAATCCTAAAGATTATGGATTTGAAATGAATTTTATTAATCATAATAATGTAAGTACTGTTGTTGATTTATTTTTTGATTTAGATGATGATGTTGATTTATTTCCAAATAAAAAACAAGTAGCTTTATCTTCTGAAAGTGAAAAAAATGTTAACTTTTTTGTTTTTCCAAGAGATGATAATTTGAATAGCTCAGAAGTTAATATTCTTGCAGAGAATTTAGGTTATCCTATTTTTGAAGAAAGTGTAACTATTGAGTTTTCAAAAGTTTTTAAAGAGAATAGTTTAATTACTTTTATAGTACTAAGTTTTTTTGCGATTGTTTTATTTTTTATATCGCTTTTAATTAACTTCCCTACAAAAAATGGTGAAAACAATGAAAATTAAAAATATAAAGGCAAGAGAAATTCTTGACTCAAGAGGAAATCCAACGATTGAATGTGTAGTTGTTACTGAAAATGGAGAGTTTTCAAGTAAAGTACCTAGTGGTGCATCTACTGGAGTACATGAAGCTGTTGAACTTAGAGATAATGATGATGAATATTTTGGAAAAGGTGTTAAAGAAGCAGTTATGAACATAGAATCTGTCATAAAACCATATTTAATTGATTTAGATCCTGCTTTTCAAGAAGAAATTGATGAGATTTTAATTAAACTTGATGGAACTAATAATAAATCGAATCTTGGAGCTAATGCTTTACTTGCTGTTAGTTTAGCATGTGCAAGAGCTGGAGCAAGTTCTGTCGGTCTTCCTTTGTATAAACACATTAATAATGTTTATTCTAGGACATATAATAATAGTATTTCTTTACCACATATATTTAGTAATGTTATAAATGGTGGAGAGCATGCGGGAAATAATTTAGACATACAAGAATTTATGATAACTACTTCTGGTAAAACAGTTAGAGAAAGAATAAGAAAAACAGTTGAGATATATCATATTTTAAAAGAGAAAATTAAATCAAAATATGGTCTTAATGCTGTAAATGTTGGTGATGAAGGTGGTTTTGCTCCTCCTTTAGAAGATGCTCGTGAGGCTCTCAATTTATTAGAAGATTCAATTGAAGAAAGTGGATATTTAAATACTGAGATTGCAATTGATGCTGCTGCTTCTGAATTTTATGAAGATGGTTCTTATCATTTAGGTAATAAGATCTATTCTAGTGGTGAATTAATTGATTATTACTTAAAATTAATTGAAGAGTATGATCGTATTATTTCTTTAGAAGATCCTTTCCATGAAGATGATTTTAAAGCATTTCATAATTTCAAAAAACAAACTAATATTCAAGTAGTAGGTGATGATTTACTTGTTACAAATCCAAAAAGAATTAAAGAAGCTATTGATTATAAAATGTGTAATGCTTTACTTCTTAAAGTAAACCAGATTGGAACTTTAAGTGAGGCATTAATTGCTTCTGCAAAATCAATGAAATCAGGTTGGCATGTAATGGTAAGTCATAGAAGTGGTGAAACAGAAGATCCATTTATTTCAGATTTAGTTGTTGGTATCGGTTCAGGTCAAATTAAAATTGGCGCTCCTTGTAGGGGTGAGAGAACTGCAAAATATAACCGTCTATTAGAAATTGAGGAGATGTTAAAATGAGTACTAGAATAAATTTAATTGAATTTTTTAATGAAAATGAAAAAAATACTATTTTAAAACCTTTTATTCATTATACTTTTGTTCCTGCTACTATGAGTGTTGTATTACACATTCTTGCAGGGACAAAACTTGAACGTGAAATGGAATTTTTAATCTGGCAAAGGTGTTCTAATCTTCCTATTAGAAATACTAATATATTCGGTTTATCTATGTTGGCTGATTCATATGATTTGAATCCATACGTTCTTACTGAAACTGAAGAATTTGATTATCCTGAGTATCGATTTAAAGGTTATTCAAAGAAAGATCTTAGAAAGAGTAAAATTATGAATGATACTATGTTAAAAATAGCAAAAGAAAGAGGAATTAATATTAAAAATAAAGATGAGATTCCTTTTCATTATTTTTCTAGAATTGTAAAAAAACATGCTGTTTTAGTTAGATTAAATATTAAATACTTAGACTGGCTTGATTATAATCAAAGTACTATTCTTTTTTTAACAATGGATGAAGATAATGATTTTATTGTTTATCATCCTGCAAATGGTTGTTTTGAAAAAATAGAAAAAGAGATGGTTCAAAAATCTTATAAAAACTTATCTGAGGCTAAAAGACCTCATCAATTATTAGTGCTTAGAGAAAATAGAAGTAAAAATGATATCAAATTACCTAATCCTTCTATTGAAATAACTGAAAAAGATAAAGAGTTTTTTGAAGATTATTTTTCAAATAAAGATAATTAATTAATTTTTTTTTATTTATCTACTTTCTTCTATGTCTATTATTTTTATGTCTGCAACTATTGTTTTTCCACTTAAAGGATGATTTAAGTCAAGGATGATTTTATTTCCTTTAATTTTAGAAACCCAACAAGGAGTTAATTTTCCTTTTTTGTCTTTTATTATAATCTGTTCACCAACCTTACCTTTAAAATGTTCTCTTTTGATGATCTTTTTCTTTTTAGGATCATGTTTTCCATAAGCTTTTTCTGGAGGAATTTCAAAAACTTTCTTTTCACCAATTTTCATCCCAATTATTTTTTCTTCTAAACCTTTTAATGTTGTATTATTTCCTACAATTATCTTAAGTGTATCGTGTTTTCTAGATATATCAATTATTCCTGAATGATCTGCTTCAAATGGAATACTTGTATCTATGACTATTCCATTTTTTAGTGTTAAAGTATAATCCATTTCAATTTTATCGCCTTCTTCTACAAACTCCTTTTTTCTTGTTTGACTTTCTTTATCTCCATGAATTATTTTTCCAAATTTTTTGATATCATCATTTTCTAAGTTCATTATTTCACCTAAGGTAACTTATTTAAGAATCTTTCAACCATTTTTTCTATCCCTTTATTACTTTGAGTTTGTTTTTCTTTAGGTTTACTATCTTTTTTTTCCTTTTTTTCTTTTAAGTAATTTATTAATTTTTCTAAAGAATTTATTTTTAATTTTCTTCTTACTTTTTTGAACCAAGAATCATCTTTTTGCTTTCTTTCAATTTCTAAATTAATATTATCTTCTGTTTTTCTTGGTATTATTTCAAGTTTATTATTTTTATATATTAAGTTTACACCATGAAACTTTTCAAGTTTTATTAAAGATATACTTAAGTTTGATGCTCCCATGAAAGCAGTATTAAAGTTTTTAAAATTATCTTCTTTTAATTCTATTTCTATTTCTCCTTTAGAAGCACATTTTTTTGGAAAATTAACTTTCATCTGTTCATTTTCAAATATTTTCATAATACTTTATTAATTAACTTAATTGTTTTTAAATTTTGTTCTTGATTTTTTTGTTAAAACTTTTAGATTTCATTTTAATGAATGTCTTAGAAATTTATTAAGAAATAATTAAATTGTTTATTATTTAAATATTTTAGAGTTAATTTAGGTAAACAGTTTAGATCTTTTTTAGGTAAACATTAATTGAAGGTTATTTAGGTAAACAGTTTAGA
>CAZXZL010000006.1:31552-33448 GCA_964645415.1 uncultured Methanosarcinales archaeon
TTAGATCTTTTTTAGGTAAACATTAATTGAAGGTTATTTAGGTAAACAGTTTAGATCTTTTTTAGGTAAACATTAATTGAAGGTTATTTAGGTAAACAGTTTAGAAATCAAAATCATCTAAGAATTATTTTAAATATTTTTTAAATACTTTTATAAATATTTATTATTTACTAATTATATGGCAAAACGAAAAAAGACTCAATATGTTTCTGAATTGAGTAAGTCTGATGCTGTAGATGATATTTTTGTAGTAAAAGAAAAACTTGATGTAACTAAATACAAAAAAGGTCACCGTTTTACATTAATTATTGGAGATAGGACTGGAGAAATAGAGTATAAGTTTTGGGGAGGAAAAGATAAAGATAGTGTTGAAGCTGTTTATAATAAATTTTCCAAAGATGATGTGATTTATGTTACTGGAAAGGTTACAGAGTGGAGAAATAGTTTAGAGATTAGTGCAAATTCTGATGATATTATAACGATTGTTCCAAGAGAAGAGTATTTTTTAAAATATTTTATTGAAACATCTAAAACTGATCTTGATGAAATATTTAAAGAAATAGAATCATATTTTGAAAATATTGAAAATAAGAAACTTAGAGAACTTTTAGAAAATATTTTTGGTGATAATGTTATTTCTTCTGAGTTTATGAAATCGCCATTAACTGTTTATAATCATTATAATTGGGTTGGTGGTCTAATGGAACATACTTTAAATGTAACTAAAATTTGTGATTTACTTTTAAAAATACATCCTTCATTAAATAGTGATATCTTAATTACCTCTGCTTTACTTCATGATATAGGAAAAATTAATTCATATAATATTACTACAAATATTAAACAATCAAAAAGAAACCGTTTATTAGGTCATGTTATAATGGGAATTCAAATTGTTTCAAAAAGAGCAAATGAAATTGAATTACCAGAGTCATTAACTGATAATTTAATACATATTATTTCAACTCATCATGGTAAATTAGAGAAGAATTATTTATATAAACCTTCAACTCCTGAAGCAGTTGCTTTAAAATATGCTAATGATTTAGATTCAAAAACAACTATGATCTCTAAGAAAAGAGAAGAATTATCTGGGGATAGAGTTGATTTTGAGGATTTAGGAAGTTTTGTTTTAGGTTAATTATTTTCATTATTATTATTTTTCTATTTTTATAGTACTTTTTATGGTGGTTTAATGAATAAAAAAATACTAAATAACGTTGATGAGATATTAAATCAAATTTCAACAATTATTGAAAAAGCTCCTGTTGTTAGTTTCATTGCATTTCAATCAAATAATCCTTTTAAAGTATTAATTTCTACTATTTTAAGTTCAAGAACAAAAGATGAAACAACTTTAAAGGCTGTTGAAAAATTATTCTCTGAGATTTCTACTCCAAAAGAACTTTCAAATTTAAGTGAGGATAAGATTCAAGAGTTAATTTATCCTGTTGGTTTTTATAAATCAAAATCTTCTTATCTTAAGGAAACTTCAAAGATTTTAGTTGAAAAATATAATTCTAAGGTTCCAAATAGTATGAAAGAACTTTTAAAATTAAAAGGTGTAGGTCGAAAAACTGCGAATCTTGTTTTGACAGAAGCTTTTGATAAGGATGGAATGTGTGTTGATACTCATGTTCATCGAATTAGTAATAGATTTGGTTTAATTGACACTGATAATCCTGAAGAGAGTGAATTTAAATTACGTGAAGTACTACCTAAAAAATATTGGGGAGATTTTAATTATCATTTAGTTGCTTTAGGTCAAACAATATGTAGACCTATTTCTCCAAAGTGTGATAAATGTCCAATATATGAATACTGTGATAGAATTGGAGTGGATAAATAAATAAATAATTCTATTTCTTTTTATCTTATTCAAATAATTACTTTTTT
>CAZXZL010000007.1:0-1207 GCA_964645415.1 uncultured Methanosarcinales archaeon
TTATTATTATTATTTTAGCTTTTTATAATACAGTTAGATAATTTTCTCATTATAATATTTTTTTAGTATACTATTTAGTATATTGGTATATTAAACAAAACATTTATAAATTATTATACATATTTGTATATTAATGGTATATTATGTACTATTGAGGTGATATTTTTGAAAAAATTTATGTTAGTTTTAGGAATTTTTTTAATGCTGGGGATGTCCTTAGTATTGGCAGATGAAGTAGCTCTTGATGGTGAAGATGGAGAGATTCCAACAACACTTGATGTTGTTGCACCGCCTGAAGTTTTTGATATCGAACTTAATGAAGGATTAGATATCGAACTTGAACCAGGTGAAGATGTTACAGTTTGGTGTAATGCGACTGTAAGAAATCCAATTGATGAATTAAGTAATATTGAAAGTGTTGAAGCAGAATTAGAATCTGTTGATGGAGATGAATCTTTTTCCACAGACTGTGATTATGATGATGAAAGTTCTGATGAAGAAGGAGATGTTGGTTGTGAGTTTACTTTAGCTCACTATACAGAATCTGGTGATTTAGAATGTACAATTACTGCTATTGATCATGTAGATCAAGAAGGTAGTAATTCAACTCAAGAAGAAGTATTAGAATTACTTGCTTTTGGTTATTCTGATGAAGTAATTGATTTTGGTGCATTAGCTTGGGAAGAAAGTGCAGAAGAAAGTAGAGATTTAAGAAACTTAGGTAATACTGAATTTAATATTAATGTTGATTCAGATGCAGGTGAAGGTAATGATGGTGCAATGTCTTGTGAATTAGGTCACATTGATTTTGAAGATATGGAAACTGGTGATGAATCAGGTGATTTAAATACATTAGATTCAGAAAATCCTGTTGAAGTACTATTAAATGCTGAAGTTGGAAATGAAGATACTCCTGAACCAGAAGTAGATGTATACTTTGGAGTTACTGTTCCAGAAGGTGTTGAAGGTACTTGTAGTGGAAGTCTTTTACTTGAGATTTTAGCTGCATAAATCTAATTTTTTTTTTCTTTTTTTTTTTCTTTTATTCTAAAATTATATGAATTTCTATTAGAATTCAATTTTAAAAAATCCTTTTAATAATTTATTCTTATTTTAACTATTTTTTTCTTTTCTTTATTTTATTATTTACATTCTTTTTTATTTACTTCTTATTATTCTTATTATTCTTATTATTCTTATTCTTATT
>CAZXZL010000007.1:1307-33217 GCA_964645415.1 uncultured Methanosarcinales archaeon
TTATTATTATTATTATTATTATTATTATTTTATTTTTTTTCTCTCATCTTCTGTGATTTTACTAATTTTTGAGTAGTGAAAATAGAAAAACTTAAATGTTAGTAAAATTGTTTAATACTAAAATGTCAGGAAAAACCTTTGATGAAAAAAAAGTATGTCTTGAAAGTCTTTTAGAAGATCTTTCTTCTTTTTTTAGAAATTTAGAATTAGAAAATAATGATAACCAAACTAAAGCAATTGTTTATAATGATGGAGAGAAGAGAAAAGTAATATGTGATGGTGTATATGCTAAAGATAAAATGAATCATATAAATCCTTTCACTATAAAAAACGTTTATGTAGGTAATATTTCTGATTTAGAAGATTTAGAAAAAGTAAATATTAGTGATCTTGAGTTACAAGTTGAATCTAATTTAGATGATATTCTTCATAATAATATGGGAACTATTTATGATTATGATATTGAAGATGAATTATTTAAACAAATAAATAAAGATTTAGAAAATCCTATTTCTGTTATTCTTTCAAAAAATGCTTATGATGATTCAATTCCAATTTATTCAAATAAATTTGGAGGAAGTTTATACTAATTTTATTTTTTTTCTTCTTTATTTATAAATCATACCAACAGTTATTTATATTATGAATTGTATATTATTTATAAACTTTTAATTAATTATTTTTATTAGGTGTAATTTATGAAACTTGAAGAAATTGCTAAGTTTTTTGCTTTAAAAAATGCTCATGAACATAATGGTAAAGCTAATCCCGGTAGTGTTATAGGTAGTGTTATTTCTGAAATTCCTGAAATAAAGAAAGATATGAATTCTAATTTACCTATAATTAAGGATATTGTTAAAGAAGTTAATTCAATGTCTAAAAAGAAAATTAAAGAGGATTATAATAAAATAGTAAAATCTTTTCCTGAATTAGTTGAGGATGAAGATGATAATTCAAAAAAAGAATTAAAAGATTTAGAAAATGTTTCTGAAAAAGGTGTTGTGATGAGATTTGCTCCTTCTGCATCTGGTCCGATGCATTTAGGACATGCTTTTACTGGAGGAATTACTTCACTTTATGTTAAAAAATATGGTGGTGAGTTCATTTTAAGGATTGAGGATACTAATCCAGATAATATTTATCCAAAAGCATATAAAATGTTAGAGGATGATGCTGATTGGATTTTTGGAAATGTCACTGAAGTAATCATTCAATCTGAAAGAATGGAGTTATATTATGAATATATTGAAAAACTTATTAATTTAAAATCTGCTTATGTTTGTACTTGTGAACCTGAAACTTTTCGAGAATATGTTAAAGATCAAAAAGACTGTCCTTGTAGAAGTAATTCTAAAAGAAAAAATAAGAAGAGATGGAAGAAGATGCTTGATAAGACAGGTTACTCTGAGGGAGATGCTGTTATAAGATTTAAATCAGATATGAAACATAAAAATCCGGCTATGAGAGATTTTCCTTTGGCTAGAATTTGTAATACCCCTCATGCAAAACAAGGTGTTAAATATAGAGTTTGGCCACTTATGAACCTTTCTGTAACTGTTGATGATATTGAGTCTGGAATGACTCATATTATTAGAGCAAAAGATCATCAAACTAATTCCAAAAGACAAAAATTGATTTATGATTCTTTAGGTTTATCCGATGATTTCCCTGAGGTTTATTTTACTGGTAGATTAAAATTTGAAGATCTTGACCTTTCTACTTCAAAAACAAGAAAACTTATTGATGAAGGAAAATATGATGGTTGGGATGATGTTAGACTTCCAACTTTAAAATCTCTTAAAAAAAGAGGATATCAATCTGAAACTTTTCATGAACTAATTAAAGAATTTGGATTAAGTAATGTTGATAAAGTATTTTCAAGAGAATCTTTTTTTAAAACATTAAATAAAGTTAATAGAAAAATAATTGATGATAAAACTTATCGTTTTACATTTTTAGAGGATCCTGTTTCAATTAATATTGAAAATATCCCTAGTAAAAATGAGATTAAAATACAATTACATCCTGATATTGAAAACAAATACAAAACATTTAATCTAAGAGAAGACTTTTTATTAAAAGAAGAAGTTGTTGAAGAGATTAAAGAAAATAAAAATTACCTTTATCGAATGAAAGATGCTTTTAACTTCTTTTATGATGGAGAAATTTTTAAATTTCATTCATTTGACTTTGAAGAATATAAAAAATCTGAAAATAAAGGTGGTGTGATTCAATTTATTCCTAAACATTTAGGTGCAAAATCAAAAGTAATTAAACCCTCAGAAGATGGTTCTGAAAAAGTAGTTATCTCAGGTTATGCTGAAAATAAGGTTATTAAATTTGATTCTGAAATGGTTCGATTTGAGAAATTTGGCTTTTGTCGTTTTGTTAAAAAAGCACATCACGAATTAATCTTTTATTATACACATGATTAAAATGAATAGAATTTTTTTATTTTTACTATTAGTTGTATTTTCAATATCACTTTTTGGATGTAACATCTTATTACAGGAAGATGATACTTTTAAAATTACTTCAACTTCTCCTGTTATGACATCAATTGCAAATGAATTATTTGATGGAACTAATGCTGAAATCAATAATTTATTAAATAAAGAAATAAATCCAAAATATCTGACTTATTATCCAAATAATTTACATACCTCTCTTAATTCAGATATTATCTTAACAACAGGTGAATTTGATAGATGGTTTCTTGATACTGTAAATCCTGACTCTGATGAGATAAATATTTTCGGTTTAAGAGGTTATGTTTCTCCAATTAGAGACAATTATCACTATTGGTATGACTTTGATGGAGTTGTTGATTTTGCTAGCTCTTTTATTTATGTTTTAGAAAATGAACATAATGATTTTTTTGTAGAACATGAAAATCAAATTCTTCAAAATTTAGAGGAGATGGAAAATAAAGTTGATAATATTATCAATGATTTTAATGAAATTTATTATTCAGATGTTGTTACAATTAATCCATCATTTGATTATCTTATTAGAGCTTTACATATGAGTAATTATTATACTATTTCAAAAAATATTGATGAAGAACTTAATAAAAATAATTTAAATTCATTTTTTAAACTAGTAAATGATTCAGAAGAAATAAATTGTTTAATTAATGATGAATTACATTTTAATCAGTACAGGGAAATACTTAAAGAAGAAACTAAAAATAGAGATATTAGTTTAAATTTTGCTGATTTGGATTTAATGCCAGATTTAAATATGAGTTATTCTGAATTTATAACTAATCAATTGAAAAAACTAGAATCTTGCTTAAATGTAGGTGCTAATAATGGAAGATAAAAATATTATTGAATTTATTGATGTTGACATTGGACATTCTAATAATTTAATTGTTGGTGATGTTTCATTATCTATAAAAGAAGAAGATTTTGTATTAATTACTAGTTCAAAAAATTCAGGAAAGACAACATTACTTGAAACAATTGTTGGAATAACTAAACCACTATCTGGTCATATTAGTGTCCATGGTGAAAAGAATTTTTTGGATTATAATCATCTTATTAGTTATATACCACAATATTTCAAATTGAACTCTGATACTTTCTCATCTTTAGATGTAATCTTAATGGGTATAATTACTAAAAAATCTTGGTTTCCAAAATTAAGTGAGAGTGATAAAGAGTCTTCTTTAAAGTTATTTAATCTTTTAGATATTGATAAATCACCCAATGATAAATTTAGTAATCTTTCACTTCTTGAAAAAAAGAAAGTATTAATTGCAAGATCTCTTATTAATGATCCAAAAGTATTAGTTCTTGATGAAATTGATGAAGATTTAAATCTTAAAGAAAGAGTCAAGTTAGCAAATTTTCTTAAAAAAATAAAAAAGAAAAGAAATTTGACGATTCTTTTATCTTCAAAATATTTCAATCAGTATAACCACATTATAAATAAAATTCTTTTTTTAGAAAAAAACAAAAATAAAAGTCAAATCCATTATGGTGAACCAAAAAAAATAATAACTGAAAAATTATTAAAAGGAGTTTATAGAACTAATATCAAATCTTTTAATGATGGTGAGAATATATATATAGTTAATAATTAAATAATATTATAAATAGGTGAAAAAATGTTAGATTTATTCAATTATGGTTTTATATTTAGATCTTTAATTTCAATTATTTTATTATCAATAATTTCTTCTTTAAATGGGAATTATGTTTACCATAAAAAAGAATTTGATATCTTACCTATCTTTATTTTATCCTCTTTTGTTGGTTTATTATTTGCTAAATTAATTGGAGCAACTTATTTCCTTTATTCTTTTACTTTTGGTTTTATCTTTTTAATATTATATTTGTATTTAAGAAATAATAATTTAGAAAAAGATTTTAAACTTATAACAATTATTTTACTTTCTATATTATCTGTTTTTATTATTTTACTTATAGGATTTTATTTAGAAAATATTAGCTTTTTTATTCTTGGAAATTTATTTTCTATCTCAAACTCAGAAGTTATTTTTATTTTCGTTCTCTCAATAATTACTATTTTAATATATTATTTCTTTTTTGAGTATCTAAAACCTATTATTTTTTCAGTGAAAATTAGTAAATCTGAAGGCTTTCCTGTTACTTTATATGAGTTAATTTTTCTATCTCTTCTTATTTTTAATATTGTTTTCTTATTTAGGACAGTAGGGATATTCTTAATTTTTCCATTTTTAATTTTTCCACCTTATATCATATCAAAACTATTTGATAACTTTAAGAAAAGATTCTTTTTCACATTTATTCTTAATTTATTTGTATCAGTTATTGCTTTTTTAATTGGTATAAATATCAATTTTTCTATTGGAATGATTTACTTATTAATAATTACGCTTATTTTCTTTTTAATTATAATTAAACACTTTTTTTAGAAATTTAACTAATTTTTAATTTTTTTTAGGATAAATTATATTTTAAATATGTTTAATAAATAATAAATTATTTAAACTTCAACTCCAATAAATAAGATATGGGAAATCCTATTAATTTTATTACTCTTTTAAGAAATGATCTTTTTATTGCATTCTTGTTATTTGCAGGTGTTTTATTATTAGAAAGAGTTATTAATATTACTTTTAAAAAATCTTTAAAAAAATGGATACAAAGTAGAGAACATGTTATTAATGATGAAGTGATGAAAGAAGTGGGTCCTGCAATATTTAGGCTATTCATTGTTTTAGCAGTAAGGGCTTTTTATTCGTATCTCTCTGTAAAAGTACCTTACTTATCTCAAATCATAAATACATTATTAGTTATTGTTTCAATTAATTTAGTCATTCATATTTTTGAGTTAATATTAAAAGTTTGGACAAAAGGTATTAGAAAGAATCTTTTTCCTTCATCTTTTTCTAATGATGTAGCAGATAGTTTTAGTCCAATAATTAAAAAATTAATTAGAGTATTACTTATTTTAATTGGTGTTATTATTGTCTTAAGAGTTTGGAATATTGATGATTTAATTACTCCATTACTAGGTGGTGTTGGTATCGCAGGAGTTGCAGTTAGTTTTGCAGCACAAAAATCTTTAGGTGATTTTATTGGAGGAATTTCTCTTGCAACCGATGCAAGTTTCAAAGTAGGAGATATTATAGAAGTGAAATCAATGAACTTGTCTGGTACTGTTGAAGATATTGGATTAAGAAGTACTAGAGTAAAAACATGGGATAATGAGATAGTTATTGTTCCAAATGGTCAGTTATCAAGTTCAAATATAATAAATTTTAATTTACCTGATAATAGAATTAGAGTTAGAGTACCTTATTCTATTTCATATGGTGGTGATGTTAAAAAAGCTAAAAAGATTGCTTTAAGAGTTGCTAAATCACAGGAAAACTTTATTAAACATCCTGAGCCAAATATTGTCTTTTTAGAAATGAATGATTTTTCTCTTGATTTTGAGTTAAGATTTTGGGTACGTGGAGTAAGTAATAGATGGATGTCTAAATGGAATGCTACTGATCAAATTTATCAAAAATTTATAGAAAATGGAATTAGTATTCCTTTCCCAACAAGAACTATTAATTTTCATGATAAAACGATAAGAGAAAACTCAAAAGAGAATAGTACAAAAAATAATGAAGATAAAACATCTAAAACTAAAAAAAATCAAAAAGATTAATTTAGTTATATGCTTCTTTAGTTTATTTCCTAATAATTAAATTTATAAATAAAAAAGATTTACTTTACTTTACAATAGGTGATATTTATGAAAAAAATAATTTTTTCTACTTTAATGATACTTTTTTTAGTAGTTAGTTTTTCTTCAAATATTTTATCAGAAAATCAAATGATTGAAGATATTGAAATTAATGATGATGTTGATGATGATTTATTAATTGCTTATCATGAAGAAATTCCAGAATCATGTATCGATGATATAAAAGCTGCTGAAAAAGCTAGTGAAGATCAAATCTGTACTGATCAATTTATGAATTTAGAATGTCCTCATGAAGAGTATGTTTATGGTGCTACTAACGGCTGTGAAATATCTTCATTAAAAGAAAAAGGTTGGACTCAGTTGAAAGAAGACCAATATGAAGAAGAGATAAAACCTTCTGATGAAACTCAACAACAAGATGATTTTGATAGACCACAACCAGAGAAAAGACAAAATTTAGTTGATGATATTAATTATAATCTTGAAGATTATGATATTGATGAAAATATAAGAGATGAAATAAGAAAAGATATTCTCTCTGCAGAAAATGTTTCTGAGGATTTACATTGTACTATGCAAATTCAAGAAATGAAACATCCTGAGACTGGTTTTAAATACACTGCAAGAAATGGTTGTATTATTTCAAATCTTGAAGATAAAGGATGGGAAAGTGCTTCTCAACAAGTAAGACCATCAGATGAGCAAAATATGAATGATGGTGAGATTGATGATGTAATTTCCAGGGAAAGAGTAAAAGAAAGAGTTGAGAATGCAAGAGAAAAAGCTAACATGAAAAGAAGTGAGTTGAATGAAACATTAGTTGGATTAGATCAAGCAAGACAATCTATAGAAAGATCTAAAAACGAAGTTGCTATTTCTGTCTTAAGTTTAATCTCTTTGGAAAATGTTACTAATATAGGAAAAAATGTTAGTGAAATTGCAAGAGATATTAATCGAACATCAAGAGAATCTATTGAGTTAGAACAAAAAATCCAAAAAAGAAGTAGAATCTCAACTTTCTTTATGGGTGGTGATAATAGATTAGCTCAAGATATTGAAAACAGAGTTCAAGAAAATAAAGATAGAATTCAAAAATTAAATGAGTTAATTGAGAGTAGTGATGAGATTGATTATGAAATAAAAGAAATGATTAATGAAGAAATTCAAAATCTTGAAAAAGAACAAAATAGGTTGAATGATGTTGCAAATGAAGAGAAGGAGAAGAGAGGTATTTTTGGAAGATTATTTGGAAGGTAATACCTTCTTTTTTATTTTCTTTTTAATTTAAAATGAGATTTAAAATAATTATTTTTTTTGTTTTTATTTTCTCTATTTTTATACTTTCTAGTTGTAATCAACCTATTAATGAAGAATATAGAAATAACTTAAATTTATCTTCCTTGAATCGTGTTGGAGAATGTTTTAATGAAAGTAATATGATTGATTCATTAATCTATATTTATGATGATAGTTGTCCAGCTTGTTCTCAAATGAATCCTATTGTTAATAATTTAATAAATGAAGGTTATAATATTATTAAAGTAAATGCTGTAACTGATCGTACTAATTTGAATACAGTTATGGATTGTTCTATTAACCAACCATCTTCTGTTCCAAGTTATATTTGTCCAATTGATGGTGAGTTAAATTCAGGAGTTATTTCAGAACGAGAACTTGAAAATATGATTGAAAGATGTTTTAATTAATTTTTTTTTTATTAAATCTTTTTTTTTTAAATCATAAATAAAGTAATTTTATTTTCTAGATAGTTATTTTACTTTTTTATTAAATTGTATTCGTCTAATGTAAATATATTATTTTAGTGTTATGTATCTTCGTTAAAGTATAGTGTGTATTCGTTAAAACGTATTATTATTATTATTATTAATTTGTGAAAGTTTTTTTGTGTGGCTTAGTTGTCTTTCAGAGTGTGTCTACGTCTTCATCTAATTCATATATGTCGAAATATTTCATTATGAAATATTTCTCTTAAATTATTTAGGCTATGAGTTATTGAAGTTATATAAATTAGAATAATCAATGATTATAAATAATAAGAAAAATTATAATTTAAATATGGATAAAATACTTACAAAATCTGCATATATGAAAGGATTAGAAAGTCCGGCATATCTTTGGAAGTATGTCAATGATAGAGAGTCATTACCTAACTTAGATTTAACTGCAAAATATAGGGTTGATCAAGGAATATTAATTGAACAATATGCAAAACAATTATATGATGGAAAAGATTTATCTGGAATGAGTTTTAATGAAAATATAAAAGAAACAAAAAAACTAGTGAAAAATGAAAAGACAATATATGAAGCAGGTTTTAAAAAAGGTAGGCTTTATGTTCGCTCAGATATTTTAGTTAAATTAAATAATGGTTGGGAATTAATAGAAATTAAAGGAAGTACAAGAAAGAAAAAATATCATTATGATGATTTATCTTATCAGAAATATGTTTTAGAAAAATCAGGATTAAAGATTACAAAATCATCATTAATTTTAGTAAATAGAGATTATGAAAAATCTGAAAAATTAAGACCTGAAGAATTCTTAAAAAAAGTAGATGTGACTGATGAAGTAAAAAAAGCACAAGAGGGAATAGAAAATAGAATTAATAAAATGTTAAATATAATAGATAAAAAAGATTGCCCTAAATTTAACCCATTAAATATTAGAAAAAGTGTACATGGAAATCCTTTAATTGATGACTTTAAAAATAAACTTCCTTCAGACTCAATTTTTCATTTAAGTAGGGGAGGAAAAAAAATTAACAAACTTTACAAAAAAGGTATAACTAAAATTTCTAACATACCTAATGATTTTAAACTATCTAAAAAACAAAAAATACAAAAAAAAGTTTGTATGAATGATAAACCACATATTGAAAAACAAAAAATAAAACAATTTCTAAAAAATTTAAAATATCCATTAAGTTTTATGGATTTTGAAACAATGCAATCTGCAATTCCATTATTTGAAAAAGCTAATCCTTATCAATCAATACCTTTTCAATATTCGATTCATATTGAATACGAAAATGGTAGTTTAGATCATAAAGAATTTCTTTATAAAAAAAGTAAAGATCCAAGATATGATTTTATAAATAATTTGATTCAAGATATACCTAAAGAAGGCTCAATTCTTGTTTGGAATAAACATTTTGAAAAAAGAAAACTTAAAAAATTATCAAAGTTGTTCCCTAAATTCAAAGAAGATATTAAAAATATTAATAAAAGAATAATTGATCTAATGGTTGTTTTTAAAAACTTTTGGTACCATCATAAAGATCAAAAAGGAAGTTATAGTGTGAAGAATGTTCTCCCTATTTTTTCAGATAAATCTTATAATGAACTAGAAATTGATAATGGAAGTCAAGCATTTATAATTTATAATAAACATTTTGGTCATTTATCAAAAGATAATGAAAAACATCTCTTAGAATATTGTAAAATGGATACTTATGCTTTAAAAATTATTAAAGATTCTTTGATTGATCTGATTGAAGTGAGTTAATTATTTAAAAAAATAAAAAATTAATTGTTATTCTTCTTATTAATCTCTATCTTATCACAATCAATTATGGCTCTTTTCATTGCTTTCAAAGGTAATGTTGCACATTTTATTCTATTAACACCTAAATTCATATCTAGTAAATCTTGGACTTTTTCATTATTATAATCTAAAACTTCTTTTATATTACTCCCTATAAATTTATCTATCAAAATATCACTTGATGCCATTGAAATCATACATCCTTTACCTTCAAATTTTGCATCTACTATTTTATTACTTTTTATTTTTAAATAGATTGTAACTTTATCTCCACATACTTCATTTTTATCACAAAATTTACAAGTAAAATCAGATGGTTTTCCTTTATGATCTGGCATTTCGTAATGAAGATCTATTTTTTCATTATACATTTAAATCCCCTTCAAAGTATTGTATAAAATATCAACATCTTTTTTTGAATTATAAAGATAAAAACTTGCTCTAACACTACCATCTATACCTAAAAAATCATGTAGTGGTTCTGCACAATGGTTTCCTGCCCTTACTGAAATATTATTTTTTGAAAGATAATAAGCTACATCGTGTGGATGGTAATCTTTATGAGTGAAACTAATTAAAGAAGCACTTTCTTTTGATGAGATTATATTAATCTTTTCGATATTACTTAATTTTTTTCTTGCATATTTTGATAATTTTTTAACATGGTTTTCGATTTTCTTCATTCCTATTTTTTCAAGATAATCAATTGATAGTCCTAAACTATATGCTTGTACAAAAGGCATTGTTCCTGCTTCAAATTTCTCTGGAATTTCTGCAACACTAAAAGAACCTTTTTTTACTTCTTTAATCATATCTCCTCCGCCTAAAAAAGGAGGAATCTCATTAAGAAGATCTTTCTTTCCATAAAGTACTCCTATCCCTGTTTCAGATAACATTTTATGACCTGAAAAGGCTAAAAAATCAATATTTTCATTAATCTTAAAATTGGAATGAGGTATTAATTGAGCACCATCAACTATTGTGTATGCATCATTTTCCTTTGCAATCTTAAAAAATTCATTAGAAGTATGATTTCCTAAAACATTTGAAGCACCAGTTAAAGAAACTATATCACAATCTTTGACTTTCTTTTTAAATGAATTCATATCTAAACTTTTATCTTTATTTAAATAAATGTAATCTATTTCTAGATTATATTTTTCTTTTGCTAAAAGCCATGGAACGATGTTACTATGGTGTTCCATTATACTAATTAGTACTTTTGGATTATCTTTATTTAAGTGTCTAATTAATGAATCAGAGATTAAATTCATTGATTCTGTTGTATTTTTTGTAAAAATTATTTCTTCTTTTTTTGACCCAATAAAATTAGATATTTTTTCTCTTGATTTATCATATAACTTACTTGATCTTTCACTTAATTCATATATACCTCTATGAATATTAGCATAATCATTTTTATAAAAATTAGTAATCTTTTTTAAAATAGGTATTGGTTTTTGTGAACTTGCAGCACTATCCAAAAAAATATTATTTTTAAATACAGGAAAATCTTTTCTTATTTTCTTAAGTGTTTTTTTATTTAACATTCCAATCATATTAACAAATGTTTACTTTATTTTAAAATTATCGTTAAATTTTTTCATTTTAAGAAAAAAATATAAATAACTAAATTCTGTTTATTAAAAGGTGATTTATAATGAAAAAGATTATTGTATTATTAACTTTATTTATGATTTTATTTGTAACTAATGTTTATTCATTTGATGCTAATAACTTATTAGATGAAAATTATAACCAAACTTTAATTGAAAATCTTGTTTATTCAGAAGATAAAGGTTATTTAGATTATATTAATATAAACTATTTACTGAATAATTATGAACCTGTATTATCTGAAATTGATGATTTGGAAGAAGAATTTGAAAAATATTCTTCTCATGATGTTTCTTTCATTCTTGAAGATTTTCTTAATATTTTAGAAGAATTTTTAGAAGATTTTCAAAGTCTTGAAGACTATGAGAATATTCAAAATTTAACTTACTATCAAGAAAAAATCATTAATGAAATTCATGTTCTCAGAAATGATTTAGAAGATCTTAAGGAAGAAGACCCTTTAGATGTATTAGATGATGAAACATTTAACAAATTAAATAATAGTTTATATGAACTTGAAAGTGAAGTAGAAAATGTAAGTTTATTTGAAATATCTGAAGAGTTAAATAATTTTGATATTTGGGAGTATCTTAAAAATAGAATTGAATTAGAAGAAGATTTAGATTTAGAGAAAGATTATGTTAGAGATTTAATTCTTTCAAAAAACTATGCTTATGAATTAGATGATTGTAAGTCTATTAATATTAATATGTCTTATCAAGATTCAAATGAAATTTTTCATATTGAAGATAAATGTATGAAAAATTATTTAGAGGACTCTAATTGGACTACTTTTGAATCTAAAAATGAATCTGAAAAAGATTTAATTAGTGTTTGTGATAAACAAATTAAAAGAGCAATTAATATTTCTAAAAGTGAAACTAATTGCGATTATCTAGAATATCTTATGTTATGTCCAGAAAATAATGAAACTAGATTAATTAATAATAGTTGTGTTGTTTCATCTCTTCAAACTAAAGGTTGGAGTACTTATCAAAAGATTGAAGAAATTTCTGATGATGAATCTAAAGATGAATCTAGTGATTCATCAGGAAGCTCTCAAAGAGAAACTCCTTCAGAGTCTTCAAGTTCTCGAGATGATGTTAGTTCAGAAATTACTGGTTCAACACCTAGTAATTTATCAACTGATAAAGTTAATGAAACTAAAGAAATTAATGATTCATTAGATGATGTTTCTATTAATGATTCAATTGAAGAAAAAACTAACGATTCAAAAACAGATGTTAAAAATGAATCTGTTGATGTTCAAGATAAAACATCTTCTAGAAGGGAAGCTGCTTTAAATAGAGTTCAAGACTTAAGGTCAGAGAGAGGTAGAGGTGTTGGTAGAGAGAATATTTCAAACGAAACTGATTATGCTGTTAAAAACATAACTGATAGAAGAAGTGAAGTTGCTAAATCTGTTCATTCAATTAGAGAAATGAGTAATTTTACTGGACAAATGGGTCCAAGAATTAGTGAAATTGCAAGAGATATTAATGAATCAATGAGAAACTTGGAATTTTATGAAGAATCTATTTCTAATAGAGGAAGATTTTCGAGATTCTTTTTTGGCGGAGATATTAATTCTGCAAGGGAAATTCAAAATCAAACATCTCAAAATGAAGAAAGAATAGAAGAAATTCAGTCTATTCTTAATGAGAGTGAAGAAATTCCTAATGAAGTAAAAGATTTCTTAGAAGAAGAAATTGATAGAATAAAATCTGAACAAGATAGACTTAAAGAATTATCTGAAAATGAAACGAATTCTAGAGGTATCTTTTCAAGAATCATCCCTGGTTTTTTAAGATAATTCTTTTATTTTCTTCTTTTTTTTATTTTTAAATTTATTTTATACAATTATTTTATTGATATTACTTCATTTTTGAGACATAAATTATTTATATATAACTTTTTTTCTAACGCTTATGCCAAGACTTGCAATTTTAGATAAGGAAAAATGTGTAATTGATAAAAAATGTCCTTTTCAATGTAGAAAATTTTGTCCAGAAGTAAGAATGGGTAATGAAGCAGTAGTTAGAGATGAAGATGATGATAAACCAATAATTGTTGAAGAGGTTTGTACTGGTTGTGGTATTTGTGTTAAGAGATGCCCTGTAAACTGTATTGATATTATTAATTTACCAGAAGAACTTGATAAAACAGCAATTCATCGTTTTGGAAAAAATGGATTCAAATTATTTAATCTTCCCTCTCCTAAAAAAGGCTCTATTGTAGGAATTATCGGACGGAATGGTATTGGTAAAAGTACTTCTATTAAAATTCTTTCAAATATAATAAATCCTAATTTTGAAGAAGAAAATTTAACAAAAGAAGAGTCTATTAAAAAATTACAAAATCGTTATAAAGGTAAAGAGCAACAAAACTTCTTTGAAAAATTATCTAATGGAGAGATAAAAGTTTCTCATAAACCTCAACAAGTGGAAGATATTCCTAAAATGAGTGAAGGAAAAGCTATTGACTTATTAAAATCAGTAAATAAAAATTCTAAAGATAATGAGATAAAAAGTATTATTAATGAACTTGGTCTTAAAGATATTATCCACCGTGATGTAAGTGTTTTATCAGGTGGAGAACTTCAAAAAGTAGCTATTGCTGCAACATTTTTAAAAGAAGCTGATATATTCTTATTAGATGAACCAACATCTTATCTTGATCTTAATGGAAGAGTTGATGTTTCAAGATTTATGAGGAAGTTTATAAAGAAAAATCCAGAAAAGTCAATTATGGTTATTGAACATGACCTTATAACACTTGATTTTTTATCTGATTATGTTCAAATTGTTTATGGAAAACCTTCTGCTTATGGAATTTTTAGCCAATTAAAATCAACAAATGAAGGAATAAATGAGTATCTTTCAGGAATGTTATCTAATGAAAATGTACGTATAAGAAAAAATAAAATAAAATATGGTTCTAAAACACATAATAAAGCTTTAAACACAAAACCATTAATTAGTTGGAAAGATTTAGAAATTAATTTAGGAGAATTTACATTAAAATCTAATGAAGGAAATATTAATATTAATAAAATAACAGGTTTTGTCGGAAAAAATGGTATTGGAAAAACAACTTTAATGAAAGCTTTAGCTGGAAAAATTGATATTGATTCAGGAGAAATTGATGGTGAAGACCTTGAAATTGCTTATAAACCTCAATATATCGATCGTGATGATACACCTGTTTCTTATGTTCTTAGAAATGCAACTTCTAAATCGCTAAAACAATTTGATGTTGAACATTTAATGGATAATTCTTTAGATGAATTATCAGGTGGAGAACTTCAAAAAGTAGCTATCTTAAAAACAGTAAGTGAAGATGCTGATATTTATCTTTTAGATGAACCAAGTACATTTTTAGATGTAGAAGAAAGACTAAGACTGTTTCGTATAATTAGATCTTTAATTTATGATAAAGATAAAACTGCTGTTGTAATTGATCATGATCTTTTATTTATTGATTATATTTGTGATGAACTAACTGTTTTCTCAGGTGAAAGTGGTAAAGAAGGTAATATTAATGGACCTTTCCTTATTGAGAAAGGAATGAATAACTTTCTGAAAAAATTAGATATTACAATGAGAAGAGACTTTCATAGTAAAAGACCTCGTATTAATAAACTAGAATCTCAACTTGATAAAAAACAAAGAGATGAAGGAAATTGGTATGGTCGTTAATTCATTATAAATTAATTTTCATTTAGTTAAAATAATTTTTTTTAATACTTTCTATGATATAAACTTAGTATAAAATAAAATATTTTATATAACATCTATTTAATTAATTATTAAGATGATATATCTTCTATACTTTTTTATAATTGCTTTATCAATTAATTTAATTATGTTTATTCCAGCATATTTTTTTAAAACTGATAAACTTACTGATCTTAGTTATTCAATCACATTTATCTTACTATCAATTATTTCTTTATTTTTAAGTTCCTTTTCTTTTAGAAACATAATACTTTCCTTAATGGTTATTTTATGGGGTTTAAGATTAGGATCATTTTTATTTATTAGAATCAATTATTCAAAAAAAGATAAAAGATTTGACGGAATTAGAGAATCATTTAAAAAATTCTTAAAGTTTTGGTCACTTCAAGGAGTTTCAGTTTGGATTATACTAATTCCATTTTTTCTTTTCATGAGAACTGAATCAAATTCTGTTTTTTGGGTTGGTCTTTTTGTTTGGTTAATTGGATTATTAATTGAGTCTGTTGCAGATATTCAGAAGTTCTTATTTAGTTTAAAAGATAAAAATAAAGGAGAATTTATTAAATCTGGAATTTGGAAATATTCAAGACATCCAAACTATTTTGGAGAAATTTTATGTTGGTTTGGAATTTATTTATTTGTTTTTCCATCATTAAACTTAATTCAATTATTAATAGGATTAATTAGTCCAATTTATATTTCATCTCTTTTAATATTCTTTACAGGAATTCCAAAACTAGAAGAGTATGCAGATAAAAAATGGGGAGATAGAGATGATTATCAAGAATATAAAGAAAACACTAATAAATTAATTCCTTGGTTTTAATTATCCTCTAGTTACTTTATAAAATTTAAAAGAAATATAATAAATAAAATAAAAATTGATGATTAATATTTTTTAAGTCTATCATCATTTATACAATAATATTCATTTGCAATATAAACACTATCTTTACACTTTATACAATCTTTAAAATATTCATTATTAATTAAAGCAACATCTTTTAAGTTGTGAACAATTTCTCCATAATTACTTTTATATAAATAATTAAACATTTTTTCAAGTCTATCTTTTTCATTTCCTGAAATCAATCTTTTTATTCTTTTTTCTAAGCAATCTTTTTCATAATCCATAATTTATAGTTTAATCTGTATTATTTAATCTTTTTCTTTTTTTCTTTATTTCTTTATCATTCTTCTAATCGAGTTTCTTCTAACATCTAATTCCTTCTAAAATTATGATAAATATTATATAATTACTTTTCCCTTAGATGATTTTGATTTCTATACTATCGAAGATGAATCTACCCTACTATTTTTCGAAGAAGAAAGAGCGGAGATTATTTCTTTAGCAAAAATTTAACTAAATTAATTTTTATTAGAATTTTCATTAATTTTATAAACAATAGTAGTGTCTTTTTGATACAATGAAAGACTGTATTTTTTGTAAAATAATTAATAAAGAAATAGACTCTTTTGAGATTTATGAAGATGATATTGTTAAAGTTTTTCTTGATGAAAATCCAAAATCGAATGGTCATCTTTTAGTTGTTCCAAAAAAACATTATGAAAATATATTTGACACTCCAAAAAAAGTGTTGGCTAAAATAAATGAAGTATGTAAAGAAATGGCTCAACTTTGTAAACAAAAATTAGATTGTGATGGTGTTAATATAGTTAATGCATCTGGTAAGGAAGCACAGCAATCAGTTTTTCATTTACATTATCATGTCGTTCCAAGATATGAAAATGATAATATTGACTTATGGTTTCATGGTCAATCTGAAGATATAAAAGAAATAAAAGAAGTTTACAATAAACTAAAAAATTAATACTCTAAAAGTAATTAATTATTTTATTCTTTGAATATTTCAAATATCTTTTTCTTATTTTTTCTATCTTTTTTATATTCTTTAAATGATTGTGTCAACTTATTTTTATCAAAGAATGTAATATCATATTTCTTTGAAACTCTAAGCATTATATTTAAAAAGTCAGAATCTTTGTTTTCTAAAAAGAATTTACTCAGATTAGGGTAATTATATGAAACATGTCTTGCTAGATCTTCATCAATCTCTTTTCTAATCTTTAGAAAAGTTTGATTTGGATTTATATCAAACGTTTTTACATTAATATTACTTATATCAAACTCACCTAAATCAGGTTCATAAATATAACCATAATCTTTTTGATACTCTTTTTTTCTCATAATATATGTTTTATTTTTTTCTTCATCATACCGAGCAGTACTTTGCTTTATTTCTCCACCTTTTTTGAAAATTTTCCATTGTCTAACTAATTCACTTATTAGGGCTTTTTTTATGTTTTTAATCCCTTTAACATTTTTTATTTCTATTCTATCACCAAATAAAGAAACATTAACATCACATTTTATCTCAGGTTTTTTAATTCCAGAATATTTAAGATAACCATTTAATGTTTTTATGAATATTTCTGTTTGCTTAATTGATTTAATATCAGGTTCTGTGACTATCTCAATTAAAGGAACTCCTGAACGATTATAATCTATTTTAGAAGTATTAGATTTTCCTCTTTTTATTTTAGCAGCATCTTCTTCTAAATGTATCCTTCTAATTCTCACTTTCTTCTTTTTATCTTTGTGAATTAGGTTAATATAACCCTTTTTTCCAATTGGTGTTTCATGTTGAGTTATTTGTATATTCTTAGAAAGATCAGGATAAAAATATGATTTTCTTGAAAAAAAGAATTTCTCATTAATAGAACAGTTCATATTTAATGAAACTTTTTTTGCAATCTTTATTGCATTTTCATTAACTTTTGGTCTCATACCAGGATAACCAAGACAAATTGGACAAACATTTTCATTTGGAATGTTTACTTCTTTATTTTCACATGGACAAAACAATTTTGAGTCTGTAGGTAATCTAACATGAATTTCTAGACCTATTTTTAATTGGTCTTTATTTTTTTTAAGATATTGTTTTAAGCTCATCAAAACCATTCCTCTTTAAATTTAATTTTTGATGTCTTTTCAAAATCTCTTGCTAAATCAAAAAGCATTAAATCATTATATCTTTTTGTCGTTACTTGTATTCCATTTGGATAATTATTAACCTTTATTGGTAAATTAATATGAGGTAGACCCATTAGATTTGATGGAACAGTACATAAATCCATTTTATATGTTTCTTTAGGAGTCAAAGTATTAATCTTATCAATATCTGGAACTTTTATTGGCATTGTAGGATTAATGAATGCATCATAATCTTCAAAAATCTTTTCAAATTCCATAATCATCTTTGTTCTAATTTTTTGTGCTTTTTGATAATACTTATCTTTATATCCATGCATTCTAGTAAAAGTACCTATTATTACTCTTCTTTTAGCCTCGTCAGTAAAATATTTTGTTCTAATCTCTTTAAAATATTCGTTATAATCCTTCATCCAATTACCTACTTTTCCAAATCTTAATCCACAATATCTGTTAAGATTTGTTGATGCCTCAGCTGTTGAAAGAATATAATAAGTACTTATTGCATGTTTTAATATTGGAACAGAAATTTTTTCAAACTCATAATTTTGGTCTTTTAGATCTTTTAATTTATTTTTAAATTCTGAAAATATATCTTCTTCAACATCACATAATTCTTTAATAATTGCAATTTTTTTTATTTCTTTATTTTTTTTATTTACTTTTTTAACTTTATTTGTTGGATCTTTTTCGTCTTTATTTTTTATTGCAAGTCTAAATGCAATTTCAATATCTTTTGTATATCTTCCTGTAAAACCAATTTTATCTAATGAATTAGCATAACTAATTAATCCAAATCTTGATATTACTCCATAAGATGGAGTAAAACCTAATACTCCATTAAATGCAGCAGGTGAGGAAATTGAACCCCCTGTTGATTCTGCAACTGAAAAAAAAGGGAATAATGCTGAATAAACACCACTTCCAGAACTACTTCCTCCTGAAGTTTTTTTATCATCCCAAGCATTTTTTGTATGATTATATCCTGAGTTAACACCAAATCCTCCAAAACCAAACTCATCCATGTTTGTTTTTCCTACAACAAAACCTCCTATATTATCAATTACTTCAGCATTTACTTGTGGATTATATCCTTCTAAAATTTTTGATCCTGCTGTTGTTGGTATATCTTTTGTACATATATTATCTTTAACTGAATAAATTAGTTCTTTATTTTCAATTGCTTCTTTTATCTCTTTATTGCTTCTTTTATTAATAAAGATATTTTTATTTTCATATTCTTTTATCTTATCTAAAAATTTTTCTTTAAATTCACTTTTCTCTTTTTCTTTTAAATTTAAATAAGAAATAATTTCAGATTTGCCTTCAATTTTTGATTCAATATCCAATATTTCTTTATTTTTCATTTTAGTTTAGGACCAATTGATAGCTTTTCTTTATCTGGATTAAAATCTCTTTTTAATTTTTGATAAGTTGTTTTTTTGTTTATATCTTTATAAGATAAATCTTTTCTCATTTGATTTTTTACTTTAATTGGTAAAATGTTTAGTGGGATTCCACTTACATCTACTTCTTTTATTTCATTAAACATTTCAATTACTTCTTTAATATCCTTTTTAAACTTCTTTGGATCAACATTTAACCTTGATATTTGAATAGCTTTTTTTATTTGATCTTCCATTTTTTACCTTGTTTTATAATTTAATTCATCCTTTCAATAATTCCTATTATTATTATTATTATTATTATTATTATTATTATTTAAAATTCATCTAATAAATCTTCAACATCTTCTCTTTCATCTGTCTCATCAAATTTTATATTGTATTCATTTAAATCTTCTTCACTAATTTCAATAGGGGTATTATCAAAAACACCTTCCATATTTTTATTTTTAGGAAATGCGATTACTTCTTTGATACTACTATTATTTGTAATCATTGCACATAATCTGTCAAGACCTAATGCAATTCCTCCGTGTGGTGGGACTCCGTATTCTAATGCTTTCATAAAAAAACCAAATTTTTCTTCTATTTCTTCTTTTGAATAACCTAATATATCAAATATCTTTTTTTGTATTTCTTTGTTATGTATTCTAATTGAACCTCCTCCAATTTCCCATCCATTTAAAACAATATCATAACCTTTTGCAAAGATTTTATCTTCTAATGGATTGAAGTCATTCAATTTTTTAGGTGATTTAGGTTGTGTAAATGGATGATGTGTGAAACTTAATTCTCCTTCTTCAATTGTAAATAAAGGTGGATTTTTAATCCAGACAAATACATTTTTTTCACTCTTTTCATAAAAATCTTCATTTACTTTTTTCCTAATTTTTCCTGCAATACTAAGTGCTTTTGAATTTTTATCTGCGATAAAAAGAATTACATCTTCTTCAGATAGATTTAATTTTTTTATTAAACTTTCTTTCTCTTTATTTGAAAAACTCTCAATAATTGTTTTAGGTTTTGATGAAATTTTACCTTTTTTGTTAACATATAACCATGTTAAACCCTTAGCACCATTTTTTTGAGCATATTTGATTAATTTATTTGCTCTTTTATTATCAAAACCTTTTTTCATTAAATTTTCACATTTTATTGCTTTTATTTTTTGATTGTTTTTTATGACTCTTTTAAAAATATTATATGATGTATTTTCAAATACATCTGTTACATCATTAATTTTCATATCAAATCTTAAGTCAGGACTATCAGTACCATAATGATTTATTGCATAATCATAGTTCATCGTTTTAAAAATATAATCTTGATTAAATTTATCCATTAATTCTTTTAAAAAATCAGTAATGAGATTGATTATATCTTCTTCTTCAATAAAACTCATTTCAATATCAATTTGTGTAAACTCTGGTTGTCTATCACTTCTTAAATCTTCATCTCTAAAACATTTTGCAATTTGAAAGTATTTATCTTGACTTCCTATCATTAACATTTGTTTTAGTAATTGTGGTGATTGTGGAAGGGCATAAAATCCTTTCTTTTTGACTCTACTTGGAACCAAAAAATCTCTTGCTCCTTCAGGAGTTGGTTTTATTAAATTAGGTGTTTGTATATACATAAAATCTTTTTCAAAAAAGAATTCATTTGTTTTTTTTATAATTTCACTTCGAGTCTTTAAATTTTGAATCATTTCTTTTCTTCTAAGATCTAAATATCTATATTCTAATCTTTTTTCTTCATTTGGAAGATATCTTTTCTTCTCTTCTGATAATTCAAAAGGTGGAACTTTAGATTTATTTATTATTTTAATATTATATACTTCAACTTCAATCTCTCCTGTTTCTATGTCTTCTTTTGTACCTTCAATTCTTTTTCTTACTTTTCCTTCTACTGTTACAACATACTCTCTTTTTATTTTAAGAGCATTAAAATTTTTTGTGAATTCAGGACTTAAAACTATTTGAGTTTTACCATATCTGTCTGCAAGTTGACAAAATATAATTCCTCCATGATTCCTTTTTGCTCTTATCCAACCAGATAATTTTACTTCTTTTCCCTTATCCTTGATTTTTAACTCATTACATTTGTGGCTTCTATACATATAAAACACCTAATTAATTATAGAATTAAATAGAAAGATGAATGATAAAACTAGTTGCGATTATTATCAAAAATAAAAATTTCTTTTTTGTCCATAACAGACACTTCAAAGATCATATATTTTGTTGGTTTGTTGTGTTATTTAAATATTCTGATTTTTTTATTATTAATATAATTTAAAATCAACTTTTAATTTCTTTTCTTACTTACATTGTTTTTATTCCAATCGTAGCTATTGTTTTAATAAATCTTAATTTATTTCCTATGGTATTTTCATTTTTTTTATTTTTCAAAATCTTTTTATTTTATCTTTACTTACACATATTACTTATGAAAAATAATTCTAAAAATGTGAGAAAATCTGTTCTCGCAGGATATTGGTATCCTAAAGAAGAAAAAGATCTTAAAAATTTAATTGATTCTTTTTTAATTGATTCAATGAATGATAAAAGAGACCTCAAAGCATTAGTTGTTCCACATGCGGGTTATAAATATTCTGGATCTGTTGCAGGAGAAGGTTTTAGTAGAATTAATAAATGTTATAATAAAGTATTTGTATTAGGAAGTTCTCATAAGAAAGCTTTTGATGGTTTGAGTGTACCTGATTATTCTTATTATGAAACTCCTTTAGGAAAAATTGCATTAGATGATTTGTGTTATCAAATTAAGGAAGAGAATAAAATTGTTAAAACAATAAATCAAGCTCATTTATCAGAACATTCTATTGAAATTCAATTACCTTTTATTATTAGATTATTTGAAAGAAATAATTGTGATTCAAAAATAGTTCCTCTTCTTTTTGGAAGAGTTAATACAGATATCTCTTCAAAGATTATACAAAATTATCTTGATGATAACTCTTTATTAATCGTTTCAGCTGACTTAAGTCATTTCTTGACTGATGATGAGGCTAGAAAAATTGACAATAAAACAATTGAATCAATATTATCTTTAAATGAGATAAATAGAGAAAATTCTACTTGTAATCCTTATGGTATTAATACTTTAATTAAAATAGCTAATAACCTTAATTGGAAACCAGAATTAATTAAATATCAGAACTCTTCTAAAATAACAAATGATGAGTCTAGAGTTGTTGGTTATACCTCAATTGCTTTTTATTAATTAGTTAAAATGGAATTAACAAAAAAAGAGGGGAAATTTTTATTAACACTTGCAAGAAAGTCTATTGAATCAAAATTAAAAGACATTGAATTAGATTATAATTTAATAGATAGTGTTAGAATCAAAGAAAAAAGAGGATGTTTTGTGACTATCAATAAAAAACAAAATCTTAGGGGTTGTATTGGGAACATTATTCCTAAAGATAAATTGTATCAATCTATTATTGAAAATGCTAAAAAAGCTGCCTTTAAAGACCCTAGATTTCCACCATTAAGTCTTGATGAATTTGGATCTATCTCTTTAGAAGTATCTATCCTTACAAAACCTAAAAAGATAAATTTTGAAACAACAGATGATTTATTAGATAAAATAGAAAAAGGAGTTGATGGTATTATCTTGAAAAAGGGAATTAAATCATCTACTTATTTACCGCAAGTTTGGAATCACTTCGATAATAAAGAAGAATTTCTATCAAATCTTTCAATTAAAGCTGGTTTATGTAGAGATGGTTGGAAAGATAATGACATTAATATTTCTAAATATCAAGCTCAGGTATTTTCTGAATAAAATTAAATAAAAAATATAATATTTTAATTTGTTACTATAATAAAAAAAGTATTAAATACTTTTAATAAAAATGTCTTTTATGGTAGATTATTTTAACTTTTTAAGAGATAAAAATTTAATTACAAATAATGATGCTAAAATCATAAAAAATAACATTTTAAATGATTTTGATTTATATGAATTTGCAAAAAAACCTTTATACCATTTTAAAAACTCTTATATCTCTTCTCTTGAAAAAGATGTTTCAAAATACTTTGTTAAGTCCTCAATAATTAAAAAATTAAATTTTGTTAAAAATAAATTCTATTCTGGTGATAATTATTATCGTTTTCAAGATAAAATTACTTCAGAATCTAAAGATTTTTATCAATCGATAAAAGATAAAACAGATGATATTAATTTAACTAAAAAAGAAAGTTTAGAGTCTATTCTTTTTCAAATGAATGAAGATCATGTTGATTCAAAGCCTGAAGATTATCAAAAAGATTTTTTTAAGTTATTTGATGATTATAAAAGTTTTAAATTGCCTTCAGAACTTGATGAAAGAATAAAAAACAAACGTTATTTTAGAGAAAAAATGCTTGAGTTTTTATCTTCTATTGATTATATGTTTAATGATTATAATATTACTCATAGAGATTATATTATTACTGATAATAAAGAACTTGAAAGAAAAGTAATTAATACTTCTAAAGAACTTGAAAAGATTAATGATGATTCTGAAAAATTACGTTCTTATTTAACTCTTTCAAAAGTGATGTTTTTATCATATCATGTTTACAAATCGCTGAATTCTTTAGAATGTGCCGATTCTTACTTAAATAAATGTTACAAGTTTGATGGACCTAAATATTTAACAGAACATGTTAATAACTTAATGATAAAAGTTAGTTTAATTAAAGGGAATATGAACCACAAAATTAGTAGAACAAAGGCAAGTTTTTACTAATCTGTAAAATTTATAAATCAAAAACTGTTCCTACTAATTAATGGATTCTGAAGAAAAAATAAAAAGATTTAAAGAATTTTTTGAATCTGTTTATCATAGTGACTTGGTTGAGAATGTTAGATTAGATAAAATGTATCTAATTGTTGATTTTAACCAATTATCTCGTTTTGATCTTGATTTAAGTGAAGAAATTCTTGAAAAACCTAATAAAAACTTAAAACTTGCTGAATCTGCAATTGATGATATGAATCTTCCTAAAGAAGTTGATAACTTTAGGATTCGTTTTAAAAACTTACCAAAAAGTCAAAAATGTCTATTAAAAAACATTAGAAGTAAACATATTGGGAAGTTAATATTTGTCGATGGTGTTGTAAAACAAAAATCTGATGTTAGACCTAAGGCAAAAATTGCAAAATTTGAATGTCCTGTTTGTGGAAATCTAATAAGTATCCCTCAAGATAAAAAGAAATTTAGAAAACCAAATAAGTGTGCTTGTGGTTATAAAGGTAAATTTAAACAAAAAGAGACTGAATTAATCGATTATCAAGGAATTGTTGTGGAAGAACCTCCTGAGGAATTAGATGGTAGCGAACAACCTCAAAGGTTTAATACAGTTGTAAAAGAAGACTTAGTATCTCCTTTCTTTGTTAAAAGGTCAAATCCGGGAAACAAAGTTAGGATCACAGGTGTTGTTAAAGAGATTCCAGTACAAGCAAAAAGAGGGGGTCAATCAACTAAATACGATTTAGTGCTTGAGGCAAATTATATACAACCTATGGAAGAAGATTATGGGGATGTTGAAATTACTTCTGAAGATGAAGAAGATATTATTAAGATAAGTAAAAGAAAAAAGTATTATGAAGAGTTAATTAGATCTGTTGCTCCTGGTATTTATGGTCATGATAGAATTAAAGAAGCTATATTACTCCAATTTGTAGGAGGTGTTAATAAAACTGGTGCTGATGGAGTTAAAAGAAGAGGAGATATTCACATTCTTTTAGTAGGTGATCCTGGTGCGGGAAAATCCCAATTACTAAAAAGAGCTGAAGTAATTGCTCCAAAAGCAAGATATGTTTCTGGAAAAGGTGCTAGTGGTGCTGGTTTAACTGCTGCTGTTGTAAGAGATGAATTTCTTGGAGGTTGGAGTTTAGAAGCAGGTGCTTTAGTATTAGCTAATGGTGGAATCTGTATGATTGATGAGTTAGATAAAATGACTACTGAAGATAGAAGTGCAATGCATGAAGCTTTAGAGCAACAATCTGTTACAATTAGTAAGGCTAATATCCAAGCAACAATGCAGGCAAGAACTACTGTTATGGCTGCAGCAAATCCTAAATTAGGTCGATTTAATCCTTATGAACCTTTAGTTTCTCAAATTGATTTACCTCCTCCTTTAATTAGTCGTTTTGATTTAATTTTTCCAATAAGAGATGTTCCTGATGAAGAGAAAGATGAAAAACTTGCAGGTTTTGTTCTTAATCTTCATAAAAAAGATGAAGAGATTAAACCACCTATTGAAACTGATATCTTACGTAAATATATTGCTTATGCAAGAAGAAGAGTTTTTCCAAAATTAACAGAAGGTTCTATGGAGGAAATAAGAAATTATTATGTTACTACTAGAAATGCTATTTCTGAACAAGAAGATCAAACAATATCTATTACTACAAGACAACTTGAAGCTTTGATTAGATTATCAGAAGCTTCTGCAAAACTAAGATTATCTAATGAAGTTACAAGAGAAGATGCAAAAAAAGCAATTGATCTTTTAGAATTTTGTCTTAAAAATGTTGGTATGGATCCTGATACTGGTTCAATTGATGTTGATTTAATTTCTACAGGAGTTACTAAAAGTGAAAGAAATTCTATTGTTACAATTAAAAAGATTATCTCTGATTTAGAATCTGAAAAAGATATGGATGTTCCTGTTGATGATATCGTAGAAATTGCTGAAGAAAAAGGTATTAAAAGAGAAATTGTTGATGAAACTTTAGAAAAACTTAAAAGATCTGGAGAAATTTTTGAACCAAAGAAGGGAATTATTCAAAAGATTTAGTTGACCTTTGAAAGTATAATTTAATTTTATAAATAGTTATATTCTTCTTCTAATAATTTAATTAATATTTTTATTTTTATTATTTTTATTATTTTTATCATTATTTTATTAACTATTGTTAATTTTTCATTATATTTATATATTATTCATTCTTTTCCCTTTTGTATGTTAACTGTAAATCTAAAAAATTCAAAGGTTCAAGGAAAGAAAGATATCCTAAAAAATATTAGATTTAATGTTAGTCCTAAAAAATTAACCATTTTAATGGGTCCTAATGGTTCTGGAAAATCTACTTTACTAAAATCAATCCTTGGTCATCATGATTATAAAACTAATGGAGAGATTACTATTTCAGATAAAAGTTTTGAATTTGGTAACTTTAAAACTGAAGAACTAATTAGATCTGGTGTTGGTTATATATCACAAAAAAATCCTGAAATTGATGGTTTGAAGTTAGGAAGTCTTTCTCTTGCTATTGGAAAACAATTTATCGGTTCTACTAAAGAATATAAAAAGAGATTATCTGAATTAATGGATAAAATAAAAATAGATAAAACTTTTTTAAAACGTGAATTAACTAAATTTAGTGGTGGTGAAAGAAAAAGAATTGAGTTAATGCTTACTTTACTTCAAAATCCAGATTATTTACTAATTGATGAAATTGATTCTGGATTAGACCTTGATTCGCTTAGTTTAATTTCTTCTATTTTAGGAGAGTCAATTAATGATGGAAAAGGTGTTTTTATTATTACACACTCTGGAAATATTATAGATGAGATTATTAATTCTTCAGATATAGAGAAAAATCAACTTAATATATTAATTTTAAAGTCAGGGTCTATTGTAAAAAAAGGAGGATATGACTTAATTAAAAAACTTGAAAAAGAAGGTTATTCTTATTTTTAAGATGAAAAAAAACAAAAAAGATTTTTCTGGGATTGATTCAGTAGAAGATGAATATGGTTTTAGTACTGATGTAGACTACGATTTAATTTCTGAACCTGGTATTTCAAGAGAATTAGTTAAATATATTTCAAATTTAAAAAATGAACCTAAATGGATGTTAGAATATCGTTTAAATGCTTATGATTCTTTTTTAAAACAAGAACTTCCTTCTTATGGTCCTAAAATTGATGTTGATTTTAATGATGTTATTTATTATGCTCGTGCAACATCAGATGAAGCTGTAGATTGGGAAGATTTACCTAAAAATATTAAAGATACTTTTGATAAACTTGGTATTAGTGATGATGAAAAGAGTTTTCTTTCTGGAACAGGTGCTCAATTTGAATCTGAAATGGTTTTAAAGAAAGTAAAAAAAGAACTTTCTAAAAAAGGAGTTATATTTTTAAGTATGGATGAAGGTTTAAAAAAACATCCTGAGATTGTAAAAAAATATTTTGGAAAAGTAGTTCCTTATGATAATAATAAATTTTCTGCTTTAAATTCTGCTGTTTGGTCAGGTGGTACTTTTATTTATGTACCAAATGGTGTAGAAGTTAAAATGCCTCTTCAAACATATTTTAGAATAAATATGGAAAAAGCAGGTCAGTTTGAAAGAACTTTAATCGTTGTTGAAAAAAATGCAAAAGTCCATTATGTAGAAGGGTGTACTGCTCCTATTTATAGTAATTCTAATCTTCATTCTGCTGTTGTTGAAGTTTTTGCTCATGAAAATTCAAGTGTAAAATATTCTACAGTTCAAAATTGGAGTAGAAATGTTTTAAATTTTGCAACAAAAAAAGCTAAAGCTTATAAGAATGCTACTGTTGAATGGGTAGATGGAAATGTAGGAAGTGGTATTAATTATAAGTATCCTCAAATAATTCTTAAAGGAGATAATTCTAAAGGAAATATATTAAGTGTGAGTATTGCTAGAGAAAATCAAAAATATGATGCTGGAGGGAAATTAGTATTTTTAGGAAATAATACTTCTGGAAAAATTCTTAATAAGAGTGTATGTTTAGAGGATGGGATTAATAACTTTAGAAGTTGGGTAGATGTTGAAAAAGATACTAATGCAAAAATTGATGTTTCTTGTGATTCACTAATTATAGACGAGGAATCTTCAGCAAATAGTTATCCTTATTACAATGTTTCTGATGATAATGCGTTGATAAATCATGAAGCATCTGTTGGAACAATTGAGGATGAAAAACTTTTCTATTTAAAATCTTTAGGGATTGATGAGTCTGAAGCTAAAAGTATGATAGTTCTTGGTTTTTTAGAACCTATTACTAAAGAGTTACCTTTTGAATATGCTGTGGAGTTAAATAAATTAATGAAGATGACATTTTAAAATGAAAAAGATTAGTAAAAATTTGGATAATGAAACAATTAAAAATTTTGAAAATAATGATTTTAGTTTTTATACAAAGAAGTTTGAAGAATTAGTTAATTCTAATTTTAATTTAAATAAAATTGTTTTGAATAAAAAGACTAACTCTAATATCTCTTCTGAAGTCTCAAATTCAGATATGAATTCTTTTATTTCTTTTCATGAAAAACTAATTGATTTTTTAGGATCTGTTTCAAATTATGATAAAAAACTAGAAAAAAAAGTTTGTGAGATTAAAGAAAATAAACTTCTATTAAGAAAAATTGATGTTATTGATAAAAATACTATTATTGATCTTTCTAAGAATGGTAATGAAGAGAGTGATGATTTTATTTTGATTATTGATAAAGATGTTCAAAATCTATTTTTATTTACTTCTAATCCTAAATTAGATCAGTCAAAATCAATTACGTTTAACTTTAATCAAAATAATCATTTGAATATTATTGATTTTTCTGTTGGATTCAATAATTACTTTTTTAGTTCAGATATTAATTCAATTGATTTAAATATTATTTCTGAATTTTCAAAGATTAATTCTATATTTAAAGCAAGTAAAAATCTTAAAGCAACTATTAGATGTTTGAATTTTGGTTTTAATGAGATTAATGCTTTTATAAGTAATAAATCTGATACTAATTCTAATTTAACATTTAGAAATATTATTAAAGAAGATTTTTCGGTTATTTCAGATTCTTTTTTGGAAGGTGAAAATGTAAAGTCTTTTTTAGATATAAGGAACTTTAATTTAGGTGGTAAAATAAAATCTCTTCCATCTCTTACTGTTAATAGTAACTCTTCAAAATTAGATCATTCAATGTTTATCAAAAATTTTAGAGAAGATGAATTATTTTATTTATCTAAAAATGGGATTGATTTAGAAGTTGCTAAAAATCTAATTGTTAAAGAATTTTTCACTTCAAATAGTAATTTAAGTGATTTATTGTATGATTTATTAAAATTAGTTTAACTAAATTGGTTTTTTTTATTATATACTTACTTTATTTTGTTATTTCTTTTTTTTATAAAGATAGAATTGTTCTTTTTACTTCTTACTATTATTAATCTAATACTTTATATTTTCCTGCTCTAACTTCAAAGATATCTCCTTCTTCTAATAGCTTATTTAATTTTTCATCAATTTCCATGCCAAACTCTTCAATAATTTCTTCATAATCTGCTCCATCACCTGGATCATTTTTCTTTATAAATTGAAGTAGTTCTTTTTTTCCATTTGTTTCTTCAATTGCACTTTTTGCTTCACTACTAACTTCTTCTTTATCATCTTCATCTTCATCATCTAAATCTAAATCAATAGTTTCTTTTTTCTCTTTATCTTTTACAATTTCTTTATTTACTTTAACTTCTTTTTTATTTTCACTATCTTTTTGAGTTTGTTTATCTTCTTTGTTTTCATTTACTTGTTTTGAGACTTTATCTATCCAAAGTGAAAAGAATTCTTTTTTATGTTTTCTTAATTTTAGTATTTTTTCATCTTCTATCTTTTTTACAATTCTTGGACTAAGATAAATTTGATCATTATACCTTCTTGGTCTAGCTATAGACATAATTGTGTCAGAAACTTTAATTTCATTAATCTTATCGTCATCAAAAAATCTAATATTTATATTTCCTGACCCATCTTCAATTGTTATATTATTACCTGCTTTATTGACTACAACTCCTAATACATTTAATTCACTTATTTTTAAGCCTTTATACAATATGTGACTTGGTGAACTTAAATCTTCACTATGTACAAATTGAGAATTTTTTATATCTTTTATTTTTAAAATTATAGCTCCTTCCATCTTTATCTTTTATCTTTTTGTTTAATTTATTTAAATAATTTTCTCATAAAAGAGAATTGCCTCAGAAGTTACTACCGTTCATCATATAAAATCAGCAAGTTACTCTCATCATTGGCTACTATATAGTATAACCCTTCTTTTAAAAATGTTTTTGTAGTTAATCTTCTATTTTTAAAACTCTAGATTGAATTCTTTCGTTTATTTTAATAGGATGTATGAAATTTAAAAAATCTCTGTAATGATCTAATTCTTTTTTTAATTTAGAATAAATTTCTTTAAAATATTTATAGTCTAGTACTATTTTTCTTAATTCTTTGTCTAAGTTTTTCATAACTATATTTTCTTTTATATCAATTGAAAGTGTGATGTTTCTTTCTTTTTTTATCTTCATTTCTTTATAATGTCTTTTTAATTCTTTAAGTATCATTCTATCTTCATCTGATGGAACTTCTTTTGTTTTCCCTTGTACTATTTTTTCTTCTAGTTCATCTATGTGTAATATGAACATATCTATCGTTTCATTTACTATTTCTTTAGTTATATAACTGTTTTTAGCATCATTTTTATTTACAAAAAAACTTATTGAATCTTCATATAATGATTCATGATTTAATCCTATTATATTATGTCCTGTTAAGTTTCTATGCATCCTATTAACTTTCATTAAATCTGAAGAATCAATTGGTGAAATATTTGGAGAAAGTCCAAAATGTTTTACTTTTTCTAAAATAATTTTATCTATTATATGATATACTTTTGCATTATGAATCTCATTATACCAAAACTGAAATAATTCATTATCTTTTCTTTCTTTTATTTCTCTTAATATGTTATTTTCAATTTTAATAATATCATCAATTAGTTTTTTAGAATCATTTGTATGTTCAGAATGTTCTAATTCGATTAAAACTTGTTTTGCTTTATTTAATGTTTTTTTACATTCTTTTATTAGTTTATCTTTTCCATAAACTTTTTTTATTCTCTTCATCTCTCCTTTTATGAGAATAATTATCTCTTCTACTCCATTTCTTGCTTTACTATATTTATTTTTTCTTAGGTTTTCATGAACACTTTTTGCTATTTCTTCAAGTTTATTTATTTCTCTTATTAGTTCATTTATGGTAGGTTTATCATTTTTTGATTTGACTAGTTTTTTAACTTTATTAATTATCTCAACCATATGATTATTTTATATTCTTTTAATATATAAAGGTTTTACTTTTAATATATCTTATTCTTATCACAGCTTTTATCAAAGCTGGCAAGGATAGTACCATTCTAAAGAATGGCACGGTAGTTTCCATAACTTTCTATGTATCTCTGTTTTTGTTTTTATAAGCTCCTATTATTTCTTTTTTAGATGATTTTGATGGACTAATTTCGAAGAAGATTAAACGTAGATTTTCTCTTTAGCACA
>CAZXZL010000008.1:0-23552 GCA_964645415.1 uncultured Methanosarcinales archaeon
TAGGGCAAAATCATCTAATTCAAAATGTCGAATTTTCTGTAAGAAAATTCTCTTAAATAATAAAAAAGAAAAAAATTACTCATAATCAGGATCAATATCAACATTTCTCAATCTTAATGAGTTAAAAATCACATTCAAAGAACTAAAAGACATAGCAGCAGCACCAATTAAAGGATGTAATAAACCAATCATAGCAATAGGTATTGCAATAGCATTATAAAACCACGCCCAAAAATAGTTCTCTTTAATCTTTTTAAAAATAGCATTAGATAAATTAAAACCTGAAACTAAAGATGATAAATTACCAGAAACCAAAGTCATATCAGAAGACTCAATTGCGATATCAGTTCCAGTACCAATAGCAACTCCAACATTTGCTTGTTTTAAAGCAGGAGCGTCATTAATCCCATCACCAACCATAGCAACCAAACCAAACTTATCTTGTAATTTTTTAATTTCATTAACTTTTTCATCAGGTAAAACTTCAGAAACAACCTCATCAACACCAACAATATCAGCAATAGCATTAGCAGTTCTTTTATTATCACCAGTAATCATAATAGTTTTAATTCCAAGTTTTTTAAACTCTTTAATAGCATTAATCGAATCTTCTTTAATAGGATCACTAATAGTAATTATTCCAACTAACCTTTTATTTACACTTACTAAAACAGTTGTTTTTGCCTCTTTTTCATAATTATGAATTTTATCTAAATAATCAGAATAATCAACATCTAAATCATCCATAAATTTAGGTGAACCAATAATTACTTCTTTATTATCAACAATTCCTTTAACACCTTTTCCAGAAATTGATTTAAAATTAGACACATCAAATAAATTTAAATCCTCTTCTTTTGCTTTAGAGACTACAGCTTTTCCTAAAGGATGTTGAGAAGCATTTTCCAATGATGCAGCTAATTTAAGCATCCTTAAATTAGAGAAACTACCAACACCATCAACATCAATTACTTCAGGTTTACCCTTAGTAATAGTTCCAGTTTTATCATATGCAATAGCTTTAACATCCTTAATAGTTTGAACAACTTCACCATTTTTAATTAAAATACCTTTTTTAGCACCAATACCACTTCCAACCATTAAAGCAGTAGGAGTACCTAAACCTAAAGCACAAGGACAAGCAATAACTAATACAGCAGTAGCAGTAATAAAAGCTAAAGTTAATGGAGGTAAATTTGGATTAACCCAAGGTAAAAACTGAGAACCCCACTCTAAAATAGAGATATGAAAGCTACTAAAAATAATAAAAGAAAAAAATGTAAGAACAGATAAAACTAAAATAATAGGAACAAAATAACCAGTTACTTTATCAGCAAACTCTTGAATAGGAACTTTACTTCCTTGACACTCTTCAACTAAATCAATAATTTGTGATAAAAAAGTTTCTTTACCTAATTTAGTAACTTTTACCTTAATCATTCCATCTTCAATAATAGTAGCACCAATTACTTCATCATTAACAGATTTTTCAACAGGAACAGATTCACCAGTAGCCATAGATTCATCAATTAAAGCACTTCCTTCAATAATTACACCATCAGTAGGAACTTTCTCCCCTGGGCGAACAATCATAATATCTTCTTTTTCTAATTCCTCTACAGGAACTTCTTTTTCATCACCATCAATAATTACATTTGCAGTTTTAGCTCCCATCTCAATTAATTTTTTAATTGCTTTTGAAGCTTTACCCTTAGCTTTATCTTCAAGATATTTACCAATTAGATGGAAAGTCATAATCATAGCAGACATACCAATAAAAGATTGTATATCAAAAAAGAAAGAAAGTAGTCCAATTAAATAAGGTGGAATCGTACCCATAGAAACTAAAACATCCATATTAGGACTCTTATTTAAAATAGATTTAAAACTTCCTTTATGAACATGAAAACCAATTATGAAAACAACAGGAAATCCTAAAATAGCAGAAATTTCTAAAAAGAAAGGAACAGTAAATAAAAACATATCAATAATCATCAAAGTCATAATAGTTCCAGCTAAAATTGAAGAATAAATTAATCTTTTTTTAGATTTATTAGCAACCTCATCATCTTCTGATTTATCAGAACCTTCTAATTCAATAGTGTAACCAATCATATTAACACGATCAATTATATCACTAACAGAAACCATTGATTTATCAAACTCAACATTTAATTTTTCAGTTGCAAAATTAATAGAAGCAAAAATAATACCATCATAATCAGATAAATTATCTTCAATTGCTTTAGCACAACTTGAACAAGACATATCTTTTACATTAAAACGAACCTTTTTAACATTATCACCATCAAGTTTAACATCATATCCCAAAGAATTTATCTCTTCAATAATATTATCAATATTAATGATTTCTTGATCGTAATCAATCAAAGCTTTCTCTGTAGCTAAATTAACATTAATCTCATCAATTCCTTTTAAAGAACCAATATTATTTTCTATTGATGAAACACAACTTGCACAATGCATCCCTAATATTTTTAATTTTATCTTAGTCATTTTCATAGAAAAATAAATTATTAAACACCACAACTAGGTGTTCCACAAGAACCACATCCACCACAACCTGAGATACAACTATTAGAATTAGTATTTGTATTTTCAACATTATTATCTTGCTCTGAAAAAACATCAACAGATTCTTCTTTTATAGAATTTTGACTTAAAACAGTTGCAGGGTACTGACTAAAAACATCTAAAGAAAGTATCTCATCAGAATTAGTAACACTTTCATCATAATAAACATCAAAGTTTTCAGGACTTGAATAGCCAACATCAACAACACCTTCTATATTTTCAAGCTCATAAGTAATTAATGGTGCATGACCTGGACAAGGAATATCAACATCCATGTTTAACATAGAATATTGTTCATTTAAACCATCTAAGCTTCCAGGAGATGATGTTGCAACAGCAGGAAATATTACAAAAAATAATAATAAATTAATACCAACAGTTAAACCATACATAGTAGAAAGGTACTTCCACTTTTTCTTAATTCCTTTCCAACTTAAAAAATTATTTTTCTTAAGATAAACAAAAGAAGATATTGTTGCAAAGCCAATAGATATAGCAATTAAAGCATGAAAAATATACCTATTCATTAAAAGAGGTCTAAAAAGGTTCATTAAAAAAGTAGCACCTAAGATTGATCCAATAATAAAAGCAATACAACCAGTATGAGGTAATAATCCATAGATTAAACCTTCTTTAATACCACCTGATTTTGTTTCACCAAGATCACTAATACCATTAATAGAATAACCTAATTCAATTATTTCAGCTTGGATATCTTCAAGAGATATTTTTTTAGGATCAAATTCTACAAAAACAGAATCATTTTCTAAATCTACTTTAACTTTCTTTACTGAATTAAAAGAAAAAAGTTTCTTTTTTATTTTTTTTACACAACTTGAACAACTCATTCCTTCCACATTAAAAGCAGAGGACTCAAAAACACCTTCTTTTTTATCATTAGACATTGTTAACACCAAATAAAAGAAAGAAGCCACTTATTAAAAAATAAGCAATGGAAACAATTAACAAATGGCTTCAATTTAACTATTGTTAATTATATTAAAATAAACCTGAAAATGATTTATAAAAGTTATTAAAGATACTTCTATAATTAGAAAAAAATCATACTTTTTTAAAATAGTCAGATTTCTCTTCTTCGAAAATTGTAGGGTAGAGTCATCTTCGATGGCATAGAAATCAAAAACATCTAAGGAAAAAAGAAGTTTATAAAAAAAAGAATAAAAATTGAATTAAATATCAAGATTTTCAACATTATCAGAATTATCCATAATGAATTCCCTTCTTGGTTTTACATCTTTTCCCATAAGAATACTAAAAGTCTGATCTGCATCAATAGCATCTTCAATTGTTGCTTTTTTTAGTTTCCTATTATCAGGATTCATTGTAGTTTCCCAAAGTTGTTTAGGATTCATCTCACCAAGACCTTTATATCTTTGAACACTAACAGATTTTCCTTCAGACTCATATTTTTTAACAAGTTTCTCTTTTTCTTGATCACTATAAACATACATTTTCTTTCTACCTTTTTTAACTTGATATAAAGGAGGCATTGCAATATAGATATTTCCTTCTTCAATTAGTTCTCTCATATATCTAAAAAAGAAAGTTAATAATAAACAACTAATGTGAGCACCATCAACATCAGCATCAGCCATAATTACAATTTTACCATACCTAAGATCACTAATATCAAATTCATTTCCAATACCAGCACCAATAGCAGTAATTATTGAACTAATCTCATCATTAGACAGCATTTTATTTAATCTTGATTTTTCAACATTCAATATTTTTCCCTTTAAAGGAAGAATAGCTTGGAAATCTCTATCTCTAGCTTGTTTAGCACTTCCTCCTGCACTATCTCCTTCAACTAAAAACAACTCAGTTTTTGTAACATCTTCAATACTACAATCAGAAAGTTTACCAGGTAAAGACATATTAACAAGTTTATTTTTTCTCCTTGCTAATTTCTTTGCTTTCTTTGCTGCTTGCCTTGCTTTAGCAGCACTAATTGCTTTATTAATAATAGGACTAGCAATATCAGGATTTGCATCTAAAAACTCAGTAAAATTCTTTTTAAAAGAATCATAAATAATAGATCTTACATCAGAATTACCTAATTTTGATTTAGTTTGACCTTCAAACTCAGGATTAGGATGTCGAACAGAAATAACTGCATTAATTCCTTCGAGTGCATCATCAACTCTAATTTTTGGAATATTTTTATCAAATTCTTCAACTTTATCTCTAATTACTTTAGAAACAGCAGATCTAAAACCATGAACATGAGTTCCTCCTTCAATTGTTTTAATATTATTTACAAAAGAGAATATTTCGGTATTAAAAGTATCAGAATACTTTAAAGCAATATCATATTCTACTTTAGATTCTTCATCATGATCAGAAAATCCTAAAACAGGTGAAACTTTATCTTTATTTTTTGTTAACTCCTCTATAAATTCTTTGATACCATCTTCAAAATAGAACTCATCAGATTGACCAGTTCTTGCATCTTTTATAGTTATTTTTAATTTAGGCATTAAAAAAGCAAGTTCTCTCATCCTTGATCTTAATACAGAATATTCAAAATTAATATCTGAAAAAATCTTAGAATCAGGTTTAAATTTAATAATAGTCCCTGTTTTATCAGTATCACCAATAGAACTAAATTCTTTAGTAATTTTTCCGCCATTTTCAAATTTAATATTCCATATTTTTCCATTTCTATGAACCCAAGCTTCAAAATATTTTGATAAAGCATTTACAACACTAATACCAACACCATGAAGCCCACCAGAAACCTTATATGTCTTTTCATCAAATTTTCCTCCAGCATGAAGTTTAGTTAAAACTAACTCCAATGCAGATTTATTAGAATTATTATGTTTATCAACAGGGATTCCTCTCCCATCATCAACTAAAGTAACAGAATTATCTTCATGAATAGTAACATTTATTTCATTACAATATCCAGCTAAAGCTTCATCAACACTATTGTCTACTACTTCATATACCAAATGATGTAGACCTGATTTACCAGTAGAACCAATATACATACCAGGTACTTTCCTAACAGCCTTTAGTCCTTCAAGAACTTTAATATTATCAGCATTATAATCTTTAGACATTTAAAATTCACCTAAAAAAATAAGATTAATATAAAAAATTAAGCAACATATTCAAGATATTTAGCATAAGCTGGTCTTGTAACAAAAACACCAACAGTTACACCTACAATAGTAGTAAATGCAAAACCTCTTAATAAACCAACTCCAGCCCAAAGTAATGGTAGCATAGCCACAACAGTAGTTGAATATGTACCAAAAATAATGAAAAAAGCTCTTTTAATTTTTTGTTTTAAAGATCTTCTAGCTCTTTTCTCATCACTACCAATCACTTGATCAGTAATAACAATCTGATCATCTACACCAGTACCTACTGCAATAATAACACCAGCAATAGCAATTAAATCTAAATTCCAACCAGTAAATGCAGCAAAACCAAGTAAAATGATTAGTTCAGATAACATAGTCATGAAAATACCTACAGAAACAAATGGATTTTTATATCTTATTAAAAGTACTAAAGCAACAGCTAAAATAGCTAAAAGACCTACAAGAACAGCATTATTTAAAAACTCTGTTCCAAAAACAGGTGAAACCTCATCAATTCTACTAATTGATAATTCAACAGGTAAAGAACCAACTGTTAAAACAGTTTGTAACCTCCTCATTTCATTTCTTGCAGCATCTCTAGCTTCACTTTCAGAAGGACCTACTTCTGAACCAGAAATACTAACCTCTCTTTCAGCTCTTCCTCTTAGATCAGTACTAATTTGTAATTCACTATATACATTTCCATCTAAGTAAAAGATAATTGGTTTTTCTAAATAACTTGAATCATTAACATTAACACCTAAATCTTGTGTTGCATCTGCAAACCTTTGAGCAGCTTCATCACTTATAGTAAGAGAAAAACTAAATTGACATAAATCTTCTCCTCTTTCAGTATAACAAGAAATTCTCATACAATCAGCACTTCTACAAACATGATTAATATCGTCTCCACCTTCAAATACTGTTTTATTACCAATCATTGCTTCAAATTTACCTTGGCTTTCTACTAAATCAGTAACTTCTTGTCTTGTAGCACCAGCAATTTCTAAAACAATATATTGGTTTCCATCAAGATCAGTTGCAGATCTAATATCAACATCTGCAATCCCATAAATATCAAGTCTAGCTTCTAAAATATTAATTAAATTATCTATTCCTTCTTCATCAAGAGCTGTTTCAGGTCTTAAAATTGCTCTTGTTCCACCACTAATATCAAGACCAAATTGTAAATTTGAACTTGGTACATCAGATACATCAATACCTAAAGAATCATTAATCATTCTAATAGAATAGAATCTATGATTTGAACGTAAACTTACAGTTTGATTGAAACTAAGATCATAACTAGCTTCATTAAAATCTGAAATAGAATTAATTGTAGCACCATTCATCTCAAGAATTCTTTCCCATTGCATAGGATAAGGAGTAGTTGGACTACGTAATCCAGCTTGGTAAGCCGAACTATTTTCTTCAACATGTCTTATTGAAACACCACTTTGAGGAAATGGTCTAATAGCAATTAAAGCTAAAACTAAAAATATAATAAGAACTATAATTCGTGGTTCCTTAAAAAAATCAATAATATCACTTTTATTCATATTTGTTCACCTTAAGCTTTTTTCTTTTTTAATAAATAGTACCTCAAAAATGAAGTATTAACAAACCAAGTATTCATCATATCAATAATAAGTCCAATCATTAAAACTAAAAATATTTGTTCTAAAACAGCAGATGTTGCAACAAAATAACCAACAGTAACTGCAACTAATGTAGTAAAAGCCATTACAAAACCAGTTCTCATCGCTGAAAAGACATTTTCAAAAAAATCATCAGACTCATTTTTTAATACATTTGTTGAAAGTAAAATATCTGTATCTACAGAATAACCAATAAGCATTAATAAAGCAGCAATACCAGCTGAACTCATGCTAACACCTATCAAATTTAGGATAGCAACAGTCAAAGCGATATCTGCAAATGCAGAATAAACAATTGCTACTGAAGGAATAAATTCTCTAAAATAAATAATAACAACAACAGACATAAAAAGGAAAGCAAATAATAAAGCTAAAGAGATTTGAGCAAAAAAGTCCTCTCCTAAAGTAGGATCAGTAGATTCCATTGAAATTTCATCAGAGATAGTATATTTATCTAAAAAATCTAAAACAGAGTCTATTTCATCAGTATCAGTTGTTGATATTTCAAGAATCATAGAATCAGTTCCACGGAGTTCTCTAAATACATTTTCAATATCAAAAAGTTCATTAAACTCATTTTCAATATCAATTATATTAGAATCACTTTCAAAAGAAATTGAAGTTCCTCCTCTTAAATCAATACCTCTATTAACAATCTCACCAGTATTAATATAATTAAAAGCTACAAAACCTAAACCTAATACAAATAGAACTAATGAAATAATAAATAGTAATTTTAGGTTTTCTTTATAGAAATTTTTTAAATTACCTACAGCACTATTTTTAGTTTTTTTTGTAGATTTATTTGATTTCTTATTTGATTTTTTCTTTGACATTTATACTTCACCAAGTACCAACATATCTATAAAAAAGTATGTTCTTTATAAATTTTATTAGTTAGTTTTTTTCAATAATTACTTCTCCTTTTTTAACTTTAATAATTACTTCATCGTAACTTTTAAGATTTGATATATTAGTTACAAATTCAGGTAATAAAATTCTATTACCTCTTAAATCAGGATTCATTAATACACCACTACCAAAATCATCATCACTTGAATTAATTAATTCATCTACTTCATCAATTTCTTCTTGCCTTTTTAATTGTAAATAATTTTTAGTCTCCTCAGCAAGATATTTAGCAATTGGTTTTGCGACATTTTTATCTGTTGCCTTAGTAATTCCTTGTAATCCAGGAGAAATATTTGCCTCAATAACCTTTGCACCAGTTGCTGTTTTTAATAAATCAACTCCAACAACATTTGAGTTTAATACTCTTGCAACTTTAACAGCTATTTTTTTGATTTTTTCACTAGGACTATATAATTCACCTGTTCCACCAGCATGAATATTACTTCTTTTCTCTCCTTCAGCAGCAACTCTGTTCATTGCAGCAACTACTTTTTCACCTGCAACAATCAATCTACTATCTCTACCATCATTTTCAACGAATTCTTGAATTAAAAAAGGTTCATTAAAATCCATTGCATCAACAGTAGAACTTGCACTTGCAAAAGAATCTGCAACCATTACACCTTTTCCTTGAGTCCCACTTGGAATTTTAATAATAATAGGATATCTAACTTTTTTTAATATTTTTTTTGATTTTTTAACACTTGGAGCAATAAATGTATCCGGCATAGGGATATCATGTTTAGCTAAAGTAAGATGAGTATATAATTTATTATGAACTAAATCAAAAGAATCTGGAGAAATAGGCATATAAGCTTTATCTTGATAATATTTCGCAATAGCTTTAAGAAACATTCTATAACGATAAGATCCTCTAATATAAACACAATCTAATGGAGGAAGTGAATTATTAAAATAAGTAATATCAATACCAGAGGTAGTAACTTTAATATCTAATTTTTTTAAATTGATATGATATGAGTGATCAAAATATTTCCTACTTTCTTCTACAATCCAACGTGAAGACCGACTATAAGAACTAAAAACACCTAAATTCATAAAATAACACCTTTAGTCTTTTAAAGGATCAATTAAAAAACTTCCTTTTTTTAGAATATTCTGTCCAACTAACATTTTATAACTCATATTTGAACGATCACTAAGATTTACTTTCTCAACCATTTCTTTTCCATCAATAACAATTTTTAAGTGAACGATTGGTCTTTTTTTTGTACCATTAGCACTCCTAATTACTTTTGTAGATACTATAGGTCCTAATTTTAGTTCAGACGCTAAAGATATATCCAAAGAAGATGTAGTAGCACCAGTATCAATCCTTGCAGTAATTTCTCTTTTATCATCACCAATTAATGTCACTTTTTCATGTAATCCAAGCACTGACCTTTTTGAATTATTAATTTTCATTTTCTCCAACTATATAAAATTATAAGTTTATTTAAATTTTGTTATACAAAAAAATTAAACTTTTGTTAAAATATTTAAAATGTTTTCATAAATTTTAGGATAACTATTTGGATTTAAAAAATCTAAATGAAGTAATTCAGTAGCACTACAGGAACCATTAATATAATAGTTCTTTCCAAAATCAATTTCTGCACTATCATAAGTTACAATGCCATCACCATTAAAACCAAACACATTACAACCACTTCCAACAAAGTTATGATAATTAATATTTTTAGGAATATTATCTTTACGATTCAAATCTTGTATAAAAGTACTTTTTTCATACATATCATTACAAGCATTTTTAGAACCAAAAATCAAACAGCTTCTCCTAACTGCAGTTATTATTCCTTCATTAGGTGTTCCTAACATAATGAGATTATTAATATTGTGATCTGAAAAGATTGAAGAGTACTTCCTTGTAACAAGACCTCCCATAGAATGAGCAACAATACTTAAATTATGAGATGCAGTCTTAATTAATAAACCATCAATTATTTCTTTTAATCTTAAAGAATATGTATCAATACTATCTGATTTTTGTGGAATTAAAAAATCAATCTCACCATCATGAACAATATCATAATAGTAAGTTGTTCTAAAAGATATATCAAAATCAAAATCTAATACTGGACTATCTTGGTAATAACCATCAAATAAAGTTACTGCACCACCATCAATAATCCCATCATTGTCTAATTTTCTTTGTATATCTGAAAAAGCATTTAGTGAAAATTCAGGAGAATTTCTTTCAATCATAGAATGACCATGAAGAAAAAGAACGATTTCCCTATCAGACTGACGAGTATTGATACTATCATCTAAAATATCTATATATTTAAAGTCCTCAGGAAAATAATCTTTTGCAATTTTATCTTGTATTAAACATTTCTTACACTCATTTTCAAAACAACAATACTTGTTAAATGATGACAAAACATCCATACAACCTACACAATTAAAAAAAGTTGTTTTATTATAATTAAAAGAAATATCTTTATTTAGTTTATCTAAAAAGTTCTTTGTTTTATTTTTTAAATCAGTTAAATTAAATTCATTTAAAGAAAATTTTTCTTTTTTTGAATTATGTTTATTAATGACATTTGAATAATTAAAAAATGAATAAGAAAAAAGTTTATCATTTATTGATAAATTACTAAATAAATCAGAAACCGTGAAATTAATATTATCTTCAAAAAAGTAATTAGTAAACTGTTGATAAAATACATTATTGTAATCAATATCTTTTGATTTTAAGTTAGAATAATTGATATATGTTTTATTCAATTTTTTTTCAAAATAGTTTGTTAAATTATTTGTATTATTTAAATCACTAAAATAAGTTATATTTGTTATAAGTAAAAAATCATTTTCAATATCTTTTGAAAAATTAAAATTATTAAATTTAAATAACATTTCTTCAAAATCATTTATTTTACTAAAAACATCTTGATTGTTAATAGTAATGTTTAACTTAGAAACATAATAAAAAGTATCATTATTTTCTTCAGATTCATCAAAACTTAAATTTGATAAAAACAAATTAAATTCATTGAAATACTCATAAAAACTATTATAATTACTCTTAAAACAAGTTTCATATAATAGATAATTACTTTTGAAGATATCAAAGACCTTCAAAGAATTATTTAAATTTTTATTATAAAAGCTAATGTTATTTAATAAATCATTTTCTGAGCTAATATTCTCATAATTTGAATCAAGATTGACATTATTTTTTAAAAAATCATTAATTAAAATATCTTCTTTTGAGGTTAAATTAGAGTTTATAATAGATTCATTATATAAAGAACATAAATTATTCACTTTTTCTATTTTTAAATAATGAGTTTCATTAGAAATGTTATTAACTTCATCAAGAGTTTCAAAAAGAAGATTACTAAAATTATTATATTTTTTTAAATAATTTGATCTTTTTGAACTTAAATCATCAACATTTTTATTCATTAATGAAATAGTTTTATCAAAATCATAAATAGAAATATTTTCTGAAATAGAACCATAATATAAATAATTCATATTATCAGAGAGATTATTCCATAAAGTGTGAAAAGAAATATTTTTAGTATAACGATTAACAAAGCCAATTTTATTAAGGTCATCAGTACTTAAATTTTGATAATTTGAAGATACTTGTTGGAAATTATTAAATTTATTCTCTTTACTCTCTCTTTCACTAACTAATCTATTATAATCTTCATGAAGTGATTTATTTAACTCATCAGTTCCATTAGATAACTGATAAACATCAGAAAGATTAGCATAATCAAAAGGATCATCAATAGAATTCACACTATCATTAAAAAGATAAGAAATTACTTCAAAATCATTTTTATGTTGATTAAATAACTTTTCAAAATTATTAGAATAAGGAAAAAAGAAATTATTATTTTTAAAATTAAAAAGACTTAGTTTTTCATCAACATCATTTAAAATAAAATAATTTGAAATTAAATTTTTTCTTTTACTTATAATATCACTCATAGAATCATTAGAAGGTTCATGTTCAACTAAAATAAAAGAACTAGACTTTTTATGAGAATCGACTCTACAAAAAGGATTTTTCACTGTCTCACAACTGATATCAAAATTATAAATTTTTTTACCAAAACCAGTTGCATTTAAATCGAAATCAAGACCTATTTGTCTTGAGATACTAGGAGATAAATGAACAGAACCATTTAAAACAGAGTTATTATAAGAACGGTCAGATAAAGTATACTTGCAATCAAGACCACATAAAGCATTAAAACTAGTTTTTAAATTTAGACTAAGATTTAAAGGATCATCATTATAAGAATCCACATTAATTCTTCTTGGTTCAACGAGTAAAAATAAATTCTCACCAACAAAAACGTCAAGATTAAAATATACTAAAATAGAAAGATAAACAAAAAGAGCAATAGATACAAGTAAAAACCATCTACGATTTTCTTTTATAAATGAAAAAATATTATCAATCATATAATAAAAAGATTAGTTTAATTTTTAAAGTTTTTTAAATTAAATAGAAGACATATTCTAAATAAATTAGTAAATTAAAATCATCTCCGATAATTGTCTTCGTCTTATGCTAAAGAAATAATCTACATTCTTTCTTCTTCGAAAATACTCCATCAAAATCATCTAAGGAAAAGGAACCTAAAAGAATGAAACAAGGATAAATATAATCTAGTGAGAACTACTGTGTCATAAAAAATATGATGCTATTCTGGTTATTAATCATCTTTACTATCTGTTTCTTTTTTTCCATCACTATTTTTTGAACTATCTGAATCATCAGAATTATCTTTTGACTTATCACTTTTATCTTTAGAGTTATCTTTTTTAGACTTTTCTTTCATTTTATTAATTCTTGAGACTTTTTTAGCCTTAATAAAAGCATAATTTACAGGATTTTTAATATTTTTACACAACCCATCAGGATCACAGACTTTTAAATCCTGATAATACTCTCTTTTCTCACAATTAGGAGGCATAATTTCTTTTGAGAAATTATTTTCTAAATAATTCATTTGGGAAGCAATATAATTTTCTTTTAAACTTTCAGGATTATTCTTATTCCAATCATAAATAAACTCCTCAATCTCTTCATAAGACCAACCCAACATTTGAAGATATCTTGTTAAAATAAAAACTGCTCTTTTTCTACCATCTTGTATTCCATTTAGAATACTTTTAATACAATTTGGAGCAGTTTTCTCAAAAGCTTCTTTTCCAATTTCAATATTTTCAAAAGTTTTATTCTTTCTACTCTTAAAATTAGATTTGAATTTTTCTTTCTCAATTTTTTTAAGCTTAGATGTCGTAAAATAAAAATCAAAAGCTGTCCTAACCATCTTTATAATATTTTTATCTTTTTTAACATCCCTATTTAAAAAATCAACACTTTCAAAATAATCTAAATTATCCAAAACATAATCAACAGTATAGTCATCCCTATTAAAATCATTAAGATCTTCAATATTAATGGGAGTACTAACTAAATTTGACTTTTCATGAATACTATAAGGAGCTCTAAATAAGTGTCTTTTAGAGATTAAAATAGTATCAATTTCAACAATTTGATAAGGATCTAAAATAACCCCTCTATTATCATCCTTCATAGTTATTTCATCAAAAGAACTATCAGATTGATCTAATAACTCTTGAATTGAATATCTTTCCATAAGTTTTTTTCTGAGAAAGTCCTTCGTTCGATAAGATATATAAAGAGAAACAATTTTAGGACCATCTGGAAATAATTTTCTAAGACTCTTTTTTTCACCATCAAAAGGAACAACATCAGGCATAACTTCAAAAGGGATAGCAATATGAAATCCTTTATTTCCTGAAAATTTAATGGAAATAGTCTCTTTTTTAATACCTTTTGAAAGCAAGAATTCAACAATAATTTTAGATGCAATATGACTTACCTCAAAATTAATTCCATCAATATCTAAGATTAAATCCCAACCTATCCTACTCTCATCAGCATTAAAATCATCATCATTTAACTCTAATGGATTTTTCCAAGTTTCTTCAGAAATATGTATTGATAAACCAGATTTTTTAGATTGTTGAATAATATCAGAAGGATACTGAAAAATCATAGGTCTTTTTCCAAAACCATAAGTATACTTTAAAGCAACCTCTTTATTTTTTGAAGACTCATAAATTAACTCTTGAATCTTTTTATTAGAGTAAAGTTTTAAAGCACTTTTAAGAATAGTAAGATTATCCATATATTAAATAAAAGGAAATATTAGTTAAAAATATTTCGAAGAGTTAAGAAAAATGTTGATTTAACAATCTTTTTGCATCTTTTTTACTCTTTTTTAAATTTTTAATATTATTACTATTATTTTTATAAGATCTCTTTTTTTTATTTACCTGTTTTTTAATTTCTTTCTTACTTTTTTCTAAATTATTTAATTGTTTTTCTATTTCAGGATATATATCTCTCTTCAATTCACTTCTAATTTCATCAACAATCTCTTTTTTTATTTTTTTTAAATCGATTTCATCATTAATATTATTATTATCAGAATTAGAATCATTAGAAACTAAAGCATTATATAGATCTCTATTAATTTCAGATTGTGTTTTCAGAGAATCATTAATATTAGTTATTCTTTCATCAAGATTATTTAACCAATTTTTAATATCCTCAATCTCATCTTTTAAATCAACCATAATATAATAATTATTCAAATTATATTATTTATATCTTTTTAATTTACCAAAAAACACAAACATAAAATTTAAATAGAGTGTTTTATTTCTATGAATAGTTATTGGGTCCATTGTCTAGTGGCTATGACGTCTGCTTGACTTGCAGGAGGTCCCCGGTTCAAGTCCGGGTGGACCCATTGATACATGCGGCGATAGTTTAGTGGTATAATACGACCCTGCCACGGTTGTGACCCGGGTTCAAATCCCGGTCGCCGCATTTTATTTATCTAATTATTTGATTTTCTATTAAATTTAATTAAGATTCTAGAAATAAACAAAAAAATCAAAACTAAATACAAATTTCGATCAAGTTAATAATAAAATTTATAATTCTAAAAAATAATATATAAATATGGTAAAAGAAGCAAAAAATAAAGATAAAAATAAAAAAGATTTATCTGAACTTTTCAAAAATCCAGATTCAAAAGATATTATTGCATATTCTTTATTAGGATTAGCAATTATATTAATGATAATATCTTTTATAATCTAAAATATTATTAAATAGAAAATAAAGTAAGAATAAGAATAATAATAATAATAATAGTAATTAGTTAATATTTAATTAATAAAATAATTAACTAAATGATATTAGAAAAAAACAATAAAAAAGAATTAATTTTTCTTAAATTCAGTATAGCCACATTTACCACAACATAATCTATTATCATGATGAGCCATAAATACACCAGGACCACACTTTGGACAATACTTCTTTTTATTGTCTAATTTATCTCCACTAACTTCATAACATTCCCATTTTTTACTCGTCATTATCATCACCGTCTTTTTCAAAAGTATTTCTGTTAACATAATGTTTTAATTCAATCCTTTTTAAGTCTTTAACTTTATTATAAATTAAAAACTCAACTTTAGCTTTTTTTAATCCATAATCAGTATTAATATTTCTAATAATGATTTTATCTTTTTTTGCAGAGTACTTTGCAGCAATCATATTAGTTAATTCCTCTCTTGAAGGAGTTTGAGTATCAAATTCAACTCCAATAACATAACGTTTACGATCATATAGTTCTTCATCTTTTTTTAAAATTTCATTAATTTTCATATTTAATCACCATTAAAACATAATTATTGAGTTCTAATTGCATACTTCCCTTTCATATTTAAATTTAATTCTTTAGCTACATTAGACCTTTTAGGATCTAATATATACATTACACCTTTATAATTAGATGTGAAATTAGAATTATTACAGATAGGACATTCAGAACCTTTCACAAAAATCCTACAAGTAGAACAAACTTTATCTTTACTCATCAGAATCACCTTTATCATCAACTTCTTTATTTTTTGATTTAGTATTATCATCACTATCTTCTTTAAACCATTCTAAATTACCTAATCCTTCTTGTCTCATAACAAGACCAATTCTTGGATTATCAATATCTTTGTAACTAATAGCGATAGTTCTAGCTTTACATAAATCACCAACTTTTAATGATTTTTTAGTTTCTTTTCCTTGAAGTACTTTATCTTTATTAAAACTTACATAATCGTCCATCGTTTGTGAAATATGAACCATTCCATCAACAGGACCAATGTTTAAGAAAAGACCAAAATCAGTAATTTCTCTAACTCCTCCATAAACAAGTTCATGCATTTCAGGTTTAAAACTAAGAACTTTAAATGTAGCAGGATAATAAACTCCTCCATTTTCAGGTAAGACAGTTCCTTCACCAATCTTCACAACATCTATTACTTCAATTAAAAAACCTAAATCTTTCGAAATGAAACCTTTGAACTTTTCCCTTAATTGCTCATGAATAACTCCTTTTACTTCTTCAGTTAACTCTCTAGGAGGTATCCTCACAAAATCTTTTACTTCAACGACATAGTACATATTCTCACACCTTATTGATAGACATAATAATAGAAACTATACATTTGTAAATAAAATCTCTTTTTAAATTTTTCTACTATATATAAAAATAACTTAATAAAAGTATAATATTATTACAATAAATTACAATAAAACAACATAAAATAAACTAATTTATAAATTAATCAAAAATTATAAAAGATATACTTATTATAAAAGCATAAGAATTTAAAATTATTACTATAAGAATATAAAAAGTAAGAATAAAATTTATAAATGCTTTATTTTTCCAAAATAATGTATGTTTGTTTGAATTATCATATTCTAAATATAAGGTGAAAAATAATGGGTAATAAACCTAACGGATTGTTCACAGCTAGGAAGCTAGAAAAAAGAAGGAAAAGATTTCAAGAATGTAGTAAATCTTATGTAAGAAAGAAGTACGGAATTAAAAAGAAATATGATCCATTATCTGGGTCTCCTCAAGGAAGAGGAATTGTACTTGAAAAAGTTCAAATTGAAGCAAAACAACCTAACTCCGCACTTAGAAAATGTGTAAAAGTTCAACTTATTAAAAATGGAAGACAAATTACATCATTTCTTCCAGGAGATGATGCTAGTAAATTTATTGAAGAGCATGACGAAGTTACTATTCAGCCAATTGGTGGAAGACAAGGACGTTCTAAAGGAGATATCCCAGGAGTTAGATGGGAAGTTATCAAAGTTAATGGTCAATCACTTGATGCATTACTAAAAGGAAAAATCGAAAAAGCGAGGAGATAAAAATGTATAAGTTATTCAATAAATGGTCATTTGAAGGAATTAATGTGGGAGATCCTGGTCTTACAAAATATATTAATTTAGATCCAGTTATTATTCCACTTAGTGGAGGAAGACATGCTGATACTCAATTTCATAAATCCAATGTCTCAATTGTAGAAAGATTAATGAACAAAATTGTTGTATCCGGTCATAATAGAAAAAAACATAAAAGAACATCTGGTCATATGACAGGAAAAAAACAAAAAGCTATGAACTTATTAAAAGAATCTTTTAAGATTATTGAAGAAAAATTAGATGAGAATCCAATTAAAGTTCTTACAAAAGCTGTTGAGAAAAGTGCTCCACGAGAAGAGATTATTACAATTGAATATGGTGGTGCAAGATATCCTCAAGCAGTAGAATGTTCTCCACAAAGAAGAATTGATTTAGCTTTGAGATGGATTGCTCAAGGAAGTTATTCAGATTCTTTTAAATCAAATAATGATTATGAAAAATGTTTAGCAAAAGAAATAATTGCAGCTTATAATGAAGATCGAAATTCAAATGCAATTTCAAAAAAGTTTAATCTTGAAAGACAAGCTGATTCTGCTAGATAGATATTATTAATTTTTTCTTTTTTTCTTTTTAATATTTTTTCTAATTAAAATTAAACTAAAATAATCAATTTTTATTTTTATTCACTCAATAATTCAATTAATTTTTGCTTTAATAGATTCATATCTTGAATTATATGAAAAGGATGATCTAGTTTAGGATTATTTAATTTATAATCTCCATTTTTATCAAAAAGAATAGAATCAATTCCTAAAGAAGTTGCACCTTTAATATCTTTTTCAAGATTATCTCCAACCATTAAAGCTTCATTTGTTTTCACATTTAATACATGTAATGTTTTTAAGAATATTGAAGAATGAGGTTTTTCTCTTAATGCTTCCTCTGATGTAATTACTGCATCTAAATATTTTGAAATATTTAAGTGTTCTATTTTTTTTAATTGAATCATTGAGTTTAAATTAGTTGTTATTGCAATTTTTAGATTATTAGAAGACAAATACTCAAAAACTTCTTCAATACCATTAAATAACTCCATTTGATTAAAAAAACCATCATAATATGAATTATATAAACTAATTATAAATTCAGAGTCAAAATTAGAACTAAGTTTCATAAATAGTTTTTTAAAATAAATAATTCTATTATGAGAGGAAGAAACACCGCTAAGTTCTTTATGAGTTTCTTTTCGAACCTTATTATACAATTGAATATAATCTTCAAAACTAACATTATATTTTTCTTTTAAATACTTATAACTAAATTCAAGACCATTCTTATGACATAAATCATAATCATAAAGTGTATTATCTAAATCAAAAATTATTGCTTTTTTCATTCTATCACAATAGATAAATAATTTAAATCATTAAATATTTTTTGAATAAAATGGAAGATGGATATATAAAATTCAAAATTGAAAGAATTGATAAAAAAATCATAAATGATTCAGATATTAAAGAATTAAATATATTTAGGAAAAAACTAAAAGATATGAATTTGGTAGGTATGAAAGATAATGGTGTAGGATTTGGAAATATTAGTATAAGATATAAAAAAGGATTTATAATCACAGCATCAGCAACCGGTGGAATAAAAGAACTTACCTCAAATGATTATTCTTATGTATACAAACATAATCTAAATGAGAATAAAATATTTTGTAAAGGATTAAAAAATGCTTCATCAGAATCCTTATCTCATGCAGTAATTTATGAAAAGAATAAAAATATTAATTCAGTAATTCACATACATTCAAAAAAATTATGGGATAAGTATTATAATAAATTACCTACGACTGATCCAAAAGCAAGTTATGGGACAGTAGAAATAGCAAAAGATATTAAAAATAAAATAGAAGGCGATGAAGGAATTATAGTAATGGGTGGACATGAGGAAGGAATAATAAGTTATTCTAAAAATCTTTCCAATGCTTTTAAAAAAATAAAAAAATTATAAAAAATGAAAATGGAGTTTAAAAAACTCCACTTTCAATTAAATTTCCATTTGACAAAAAATTTTGTTTTTCAATTTCTTCTAGTGTATAATGATGTTTTATATTACTACAAAATTTCTTTAAGTCTCTTTCAAACTTTTCAGATTCTACTAGACTTTTAAAAAAACAATCAAAAAGAAAATCAAATTGATTGTTAATCCTTAATAAACTATTTAAGTGTCCAGATTTTTTTAAAAAATCTTTCAAATCTTCTTCTTTATCTTCAGATACCCTTACAAGAAAGAAAGTTCTCATTTTATAACCAATCTCTTTAAAATCAAGTAAAATTGTTGGTTTTAGTTTTATTCTATTTTTATATCTCTTTAATTTCTCATAACTTGTACTTACAGGGATACCTGTTTTTTTAGAAAGATCTGTCAAAGTCATTCTTCCATCTTCTCTTAAATGAGATAAGAGAAGTATTTCCTTTTCTTTTAAGTTTTTAAATTCCATTTTAAAATTGAAAAATTGGTTTTTATAATAATCTTGATATATATTTTACATGAAAAAATATAACAACTTTTAAATAGTCAATAAAATAATTTACTGAAGAGTAACTACAAAAACAAAATATTTATAAATAAGTTTTTTACTAAAAAAATAGGGGTTTGGAAATGGAAAAAGTAGATGAAAGTATAAAAAAATCACTAAAAGTCTTAAATCTTACAGATTATGAAACTAAAATATGGATTACTATTCTTTCAAAAGGGATTGCTGATCCAAAAGAAATATCCAATATTACTTCAATTCCAAGATCAAGAACATATGAAGTTTTAGATAGTTTAGAAAAAAAAGGATTTATAATGTTAAAATTAGGGAAACCTAAAAAATATATTTCTATATCTCCTAAAAAGATTATTCAATTAGCAAAAAATAAAGAAAAGACTTCAATGGAAAAAGAGATTAATAGAATAGAAAAAGTAGAAGAGGAAATTATTGGTAAATTAGATAATATCTATAATAGAAATAAGAAAGAAGATATTTCAACAGAAAATATAATAAGTATTACAAATGGAAAATCAAAACAACTTGAAAATATTAAAATGCTTATTAAAAGTACAGAAAAACAAATTAAAATTTTTACAGAAGTTGAGTTATTAGAAGATATTATTTTATTATTTAAAAAAGACTTAAATGATTTGATTAATAGAAACGTTGATGTGAAGATAATCACAAAAATAAATTCGAAAAAGAAAAAAGAATTAATAAGGGAAGAAATAAACTTTATAAAAATCAAAGAGATAGAACAAGATATAAAGAAAGGATTTATTATTGTAGATGGAAAAGAGATAAACTTTACTTCATTAAAAGATGATAATAATAAAAAGCAATCTTTTTGGGTAAATACAAGTTTTTTTGGAAAAGCATTATCAAAAATGTTTGATATAGCATGGAAAAATGGAGAATTAATTACAGGAGCTAGTAAAAAAAATAAAGTAGAGACGAAAAAAAGAAAAAAAATTAAAATTTGATTAAATTAATTTGTAATATAATTATAAATATAAGGAATTAATTCTCTTTTTCTTGACATAAAAGGAACTATATTAAATCCATTTTTTTCATCAAAATTATTAAAACCATTAAAGTAAGGTTTAGATAAAATATAAGATTTTTTTTCAACAACATCAGTCAACATTAGAATAAAATAGTCAAAATCTTTATTCTTCTTTAAATTATTCATCTCTTTAATAAATTCATTTTTTCGATTGATTAAATTCTCAATATTAACAACTTGTAATTGAGAAATAAAAAAAGAATTATCGTTAAAATCATATGTCTTTTTATCTAATAATAATAAAGTTTTTACTTCTTTATTAAAAAGAGAATTATTTGATTCAAATATTTTTTTCCCTAGTTTTTTATAACTCATATCAAGATTTTTAGATAATGAATTCACTGCTTTTTTATCTCTATTAGTTGTTGTTGGAGAAGTTAAAATAATAGTATCAGATAAAATAGCGGATAATAATAAAATACCAATATTATAAGGGATATCAACTTTATTTTCAATAAATTTTTCATAAATTAATGTAGCTGTGGAACCAACTGGATCAATTTCAATATTAACAGGTTTTATTGTTCTAATATCCCCTAGTTTATGATGATCAATTATTTCAACAATATTTGCATTTTCATCAAGACCATCAATTCCTAAACTATATTGATTATGATCAACTAAAACAACATTTTTTTCTTTATGTTTTAATACCTCTTTTTTTCCAACTACACCTAAAAGATTTTTTTCTTGATTTAATATAGGTATAGAATAATCTTTGTTTAAAATTTCTTCTCGGCTTTCATCAATATGATCATCTGGAAGGAAGTATGAAAAATCTTCTTTCATGAAATTATCAATTGATTGAGAATAAAATAAGAATTGAATAATAGAGGCCATATCTAAAGAAGATAAAATAATATTATAATCAATAGATAAATAATTCTTTTCAAAATAAGATTTAAACTTATTTTTTGTTTCTTCATTAGAGTTTACAACAATTAAAGAATTTAAGTCATAATCTTTATTAAAAAAAGATTCATATGAAATATTTTTAGAAGAAATAATTAAAACATCATTAGAAGATAATTTTTCTAATTCACAATCACTAAAAAATTTGATTTCACCTTCTAAAAAGTTACCATTTTTATATTTAAAAATAGAATCAGATTTTTTACTTAACCAATCAACATGAACGGAGATATTATTTTTTGTTTTTGTAATCATATTCCTAATAAGTGCTCTTGATAAGTAATCTATAGTTACAATCCCTTCAACTTTTCTATTTTCATCAATAACGACCAATGTATCAACAGAATACTCAATCATTTTAATAATACAATCATAAATAGTATCTGTTTTAAAACAAGAAATAGGATACTTCATGACATCAGACATCCTTGTTTTTAAATCATTCAAAAATAGTGGCTTTTCAATATTAAATTCATCTAAGATATACTTTGTTTCCTCATTTAAACTACCACAAAATGCAGGAATGTAATTTGTATCTTTGTCAAGTCTATTCTTTAAAAAAGAATAACTAATAGAACTTGCAATAGAATCAAGGTCGGGGCTTTTATGTCCAATAACATACACTTCTTTCATACAAACCAATAAGAAAAAGAATGTTTTTAAAATTTTCTGTTAAAAATTATTTTTTAGAGAAAAAACAGGATATTAAAAAATTAGTTGAATTAGGATGAAGACTAAAAACTTTTATTTCAATCAATTTAAACTTTTGAAATGATTTAATTTTATTAATAAAAGAATTAATATTTGAAGAGAAAAAGATAAAATAATCTGGATTTATTTTTTTAACTAAATTATCTAAATCCTTATTTTTTTTATCTTCAAAAATAAAGAAAGTTTTACCTTTCTTATTATTGTCCTTAAAAGATTTTAAAAGAGAAATATTATATTTAGAATAAGGATCCTTTTGATGTACAAATGCTTTATGATTTAATGAATTAGAGCTAAAAAAATGCATTATATAAGATGATCTAACCTTATCATTAGTAAATAAATGATATTGATTAATTCTTTTTTTAGATAATATGTTTAAAAGAAATAAATTATAATTAGATAAGTTAAAAAAGTTAACATGGTTTAATAAATCTATTTTTTTAGAAACCCATTTAGTTAATAAATTATAAAGATTAGAATTAAAAGAGTTAATATCATTTAATAAAAAAGGTACTTTAAATGATTTTCCAGAAAATTTTATTTCATCATATAAAAAACGATCCTTTCTAATTATGTTTTTTTCATTAAAATTTAATATTAATTGTTTTACATCTAAATCCTTTTTAATTATTTGATAAAATGGTTTTTCAATTAATTCAGAAAAAGATTTTCTAAGATTATGATTCAGATTATTATTATTATTATTATTATTATTATTATT
>CAZXZL010000008.1:23652-30659 GCA_964645415.1 uncultured Methanosarcinales archaeon
ATTATTATTATTATTATTATTATTATTATTATTGGAGTTATTAGCTTCAGTATTATTAGTAGTAGTTTCAGTATTAAAGAGATTTTTGTCTTTTTTATAATTAATTAAAATTGAAAATGAATTACTTGGTTTTAAGTTAGAATCTTTATTATAGTTTTTATCTAAAGTATATTTTTTTGACATTCGAACTTTAAAAAAAATATCATCAAATAAATCTCCTTTTTTAATTTTATTTGGTAGATCATTTTTTAATGCATATCTTTTAGCCCTTATTTGAAGATAATCTCTAATCCCATTAATTTTATTTAATAATAAATTATTATGAATCTTACAATCATCAATATCAATTAAATTATTTGATTCATCATAAAAACCTATTTTTGGTTTTAATAATCCATCTTGATTTAAAAAAAAGTTTAACTTCCCATTAAAGGTATAAAGATAGTTATTTTTATATTGAGAAAAAATTAAATCAAAGTTATAATTGAAATTATTTTTTTCAAAAAAATGTTCAATTTTAGATTCTATTATGTTTTTTTGTGATTTTGAAGATAAATGTAATAAATTACACTTTTCACATTCATTATAATAATTACAAATTTTTGAATTAATTGTTTTATTATTTGATACTAATTTAGAAATAAAGAACCTTTTTTTACGTTTTATAATTTTAACCTTAGCTTTATTACCTGGTTTTAAACATTTTTCTCTAACAAAAGTAAAAAAATTATAATCTTTATAATTCAAGAATCCCCAAGGTCTTGTTGAAACATCTTTTATAATTAACTCATGTTCAGTACCTATTAAATCATCCATTACTTTTTTCATGTTTCCCATTTTACTCAAAATGAATTTTTTTATTTTGTCTAATTGAAATTATATTAATTACATCCCGAACATTTCTTTTTAGACCACTGTCTGTTGTAAATAAATAAGATTTACTAAAATCAAAATTAGTTTCTGAAAATAATTTTATAAAGAGATCATCAGCAATTTTATCTCCATAATTATAATCTGTTTCTATTAAAAGAAACTTTGATTTATATAAGTTAAGTAAAGGTAAAAATAAATTTGTATTATTCTTTTTAGATTGGCTAATAGTAATTATTGATTCTAATTCTTCAACAACAAAGTTAAATAAAACAAAAATACAGTTACCTAATTCTGCTTTTATATCACCAAGAAAATCAAAATTAGAATTATAAGGTACAAAGAAAGCATTTGTATCTAAAAAAACTAATTTTTCATTATTTAATTTATGTAATTTTTCAAAATTACTCTTATTCAACTCATATAAATTTTCAGTTATCATTTTTTGAAGAAGGATTAAGTACTTTTTTACTAATTTGTTCTGAAACTTTTCTAGAAGATTCGTTATGATAAGAAGAGATAATCATAAATAAGCTTACGATAATTAAAGAGAATCCAATGATTAAAGACCTAATAACTGCAAACATCTCACCTTGTAAAACATAAGATAAAAAACCACTAACTACAAATACAAAACCTAATATTAAGAATAGAATGATAAAAATCTTTTTTTCTGTTTTTTTAGATTTTTTTTTCAACTTTTTCATATATTTTGAGTTCATAAATGTTAACAAGAAAACTATTATAAAAATTTTAAGTAAAATTATTTAGTTAAATCAAAAAACATATCAGAAACTTCTTTTTTATTTAATATACCTTTTTCATTTAATTTCAATAAAATTTGGTGAACATCATTTTTATTAATTTTATTTGTTGATAGAAGTGTAGAAAGTACTGTTTTGAAAACATTATCTCCTCCTTTTGTTTTTGATTTTTTCATATTAATTACTGAATTAACTAGTGAGTCTAAAGAATCATCTTCTTTTTCATTATCTTCTTTTTCTTCTGAATTACTATCTTCTTCATCATCATTACCTTCATTTAATTTTTCATCAATATCATTAGTGATTTGTGAAATTTCTGGGGGTAATTGAAGTTCTAAATTAGAAGTATTATCATCATTGATTATATTATTTTTTATCTCATTATCATCTTCGATATGATTTTCAATATCTCCTTTTCTTCCATTATTATTTCCTAAATCATCATTAATATTATTAATATCATCAATTGAGTTTATTTCATTAAGTAAAAAATTCAAATTATCTGTGTCATCACCACCAAGTTCCTTTATTATACTATCAATATCATCAGTTTTTATATCAGAATCATCATTTTCAGAATCTATTTCTTTATTAGAATGTTCTCTTTTTAATTCATCTAATTCTTTAAATAAATTTGAAGTATTTTTTTTAGATTCTAAATCTCTAGAAAAATCATATTCTTTCTCATTCTCTTTAGAATCTTCTTCTTTTTCTTTTTTATTAGATTCTTCTTTATTTTTATTAAAAAATATCTTTTGGGGTCTATCTTCACTTCTTTCTATATTGTACTTCTCTCTAAACTCATCGATAGATAAATCTTCATTTCCTTCACCTTTCTTTTTTAGTTTCTGTATTTCTGATTTATCAAGTTCATTATTTTTATTTATCTCTTTACCGGTCTCAAAAGAATCTAATATTTTATCTTTTTTATTACCAAGTATCTTATTTTTACTTTTCTTTAAATGTTTAAGCATCATTGCTTGCATTAGTTGATCTTTATTTGAATTTTCACTTTTTGATTCTTGAATATTTTTATTATTTGAATTAAAAAGAGAAGAATCAGAATTATTTTTATCAGAGTTATTTTTATTAAAAATTGAACTCTTTTTGTTTTTTTCTATAGACTTTGAATTTTTAGAATTTGAACTTAATGAATTATCAAAGAAATCTTTGTGATTTAAGAAAAATAAAACAAGTGATGAAATGAAAAATAAAAAAGATAAAATCCTTAATATTAAAACTAAAATGTTAAAATCCTCATCAGTATGATCAGGAGGTGTTTCATCAACTTCTTTTTCAGATAAAAATATGTTCTCAGTAAAATTTTTTTGATTTTCATCTAAACTTATTTCAATTGAGTATGGATCAAAATCAGAATGAGATGTTTCTAAATTTTTATTAATCTCTTCACTTTCTGAAGATTTAAAAGAATAATTAAAAAATCCATCAAAATCAGTTTCACCTATAAAATCACCATTAAGCATTATTTCAACATAACTTATTGGAAATTCTTTTTCATCATAAATTTCAGTATCAACCTCTTCATAAATATAAATTTGAATGTTATAATAGATTATTTTATCTAAGTTATCAATTGCATCTTTTAATTCGTTATAAGAATTATCTATTTCATCAGAAGTACTATCATTATTATGATAAGTTTCATTTGCTAACTGAAAAGAATCATATAAATCATTCCAAGAATCATTTGTATAATTATTAGATAAGTTTTCAATTGAAAAAAAATCATCTTTTACTTCTTCAATAATTATTTTGAGTTCATCTCTAGTTACCAAATCTTCTTTATCATCATCAACATCATCAATATCAGATTTGATCTCATCATAATCAATTTCAAATGTGGAACTTCTAGGAATTCCTTCATTACTTTCAACTCTATAACAACCCCAACCTGATTCATTAATTAAAAAAGGATTAATGTAAGAAATATTTGTATTACAATCTGCTTCTTGATTAGATAAACCATATTCAAAAGAATTTAAATCACATCCAACATCTCCTGCAGTACAATTCAACTCAAGATAAATTTCATCATCTATTAATGTATAATTTTTATAAATTTCAGGTAAATCAATATATTCTGCACATTCTTCTTCATCAAAATCAATTGAAAAACTTTGACTATGATAATCAGACCAACCATTATATCCATCACTTACTCTTAAATTAATGTAAAAAGTTTCATCTAATTCTTCATCTATAATAAAAGCATGACCTTCATATGTAAATGAATCACTAGATGCAGTAGAGAATTCATATTTATCATAACCTTCATCATCGTAAGGAGAAGATCCAATATAATATTCAACTTCATTAACTCCGATATAATCATCTGAATCAATATCAACATCAATTTTTCTTTCACAATCATCAGGAGTTACATCAATAGAATTAATTGTAGGTGGTGAGGAATCAATTATTAACTCGATAGAATCAGTAACATAATCACCAAGGTCATGTATATAACATTCAGCAGTAATATTATATCTACCTTCATTCAAATCAGTATGGATTTCAGTTCTATGACGATGATTATCTCTAGAACCATCTATTGATCTTACATCATCATTATCAAAGATATAACCACAATCTGCACTTCCTGATGTTTCAATTAAAATATCTGGTCTAATATCATTTAGTATTTTATTTGAACGTGGGGGGTTAGTTTCAAAATATGTAATTTCATATCCTACAGAAGTGTCTACATTAACACTGGAAGTTTTCTTAGTTTTTAAACCTGCAGGATTTTTACAAACTACATTAAAATCATAACTGTCATCAGAATATGAAGGTAGCGTAAAATCATTTTGATGTTCTTCTTCGTATTCACTTGATATATTATACTCCATTTCTGAAAATTCATCGGTTTCAAAATCCAATTTACAAAAAGATTCTTCATTTGTTGTAATTGTAACTTGAAATGGGTCATTTTCATTAGTTATTACTCTTGGAAAAAAATCAAAATCAATAAAATTAGGTGGATCTGCATTGTAATAGATAGTATGTAAAAAATGATCACTCTGTCTATCAAACTCATCCATACAAACAATATAAAAAAGATATTTATTATCTCCACCATAATGATTTTCAAAATCTATTGTATGAATTATCCCATCATCTGTATCAAATTCTAAGACGCTTCTTATTTCATCATAATCATTTTGTTGAGCAGAATATTTACAATTTGATTTAATATTTGTTTCAATTTCAAGTTCAAACATTTCTCTATCAATATGTCCTATATTATCACTTACAACAGGTTCAGGTGTTTTAAGAGTTACATTTAGATCATCAACAGATACAATAAATGAATAATTTAAAAGAACTTTTTCAAGAAAAGTATTACCATCACCGTCAATTGATTCTCTGTCAGAAAGAATTCTCAAATTATGTCTTCCTGCTTTTAGGTTTTCAGTAAAGTTTATTTCAGTTTCAGTAAATATTTGTTCGGTATCTGATTCAAAATGACTCTTATTAAAATCTAATAATCCCTTATCAATTGAGTCATTCTCATAGTAAAGTCCATCAATAGACATATTAGTAAAATTTCCTTCCCAAAGAATTCTGAAATTCGGTCTAAGATCATTATAGTAATCCCATTCAACAACATCTTCATCATCTCTAGAAGGTTGATTAATAACATGATCTAAATCATATGAATAAATAGAAAAAGAAAATAAGAAAAATAAGAGTACAAAAAATATCCATAAATATTTTACTCTTTTGAACATATAAAAAAATGTTCTAAAACCTATTTAAAAGTATGTTACTCTTAAATAATTACAATTATAAGTTTTCCCTTGAAACTACTCTATAAGTTCCAGGTAATTTATGAACTGCTTTTGAGAGTAATTTTTTTGCTAATTTTTTATTCTTTTTATCAACATGTAAAGAGAATAATTCTTTTCCTTTATTAGCTCTTACAGCACGTCCGATTGGTTTTCCAAAAGATCTTTTCATACCAGTACTTAGACGATCTGCACCTGCACAAGTAGCAAGAGGATTTTCTCTTAAAATTTGATGAGGATAAACTTTTAACTTCATAAAATAATTTTCTAATGATAAAGCCTCTTTTAGTTCACTGTTTACAACCTTTCTTGCAGATTCAAGAGCATTGTCTCGAATTTGATGGTCTACTTTGGAAACTAAAACAATTTCTTCATCAAATTTTCTTGATCTATTCCCCATATCAAACTGAGCAATTCTTGTATGTAAGGATGCTTTAACATAAGCTTTTGATCCATATTTTGAAGTTCTAGTATAAGCTCTTTCAATATTTCGATAACTAACAAATTTTCTTAATCTTGCCATTATTAACACCTATTATAACCTATTAATATCAAAGATTGAAATTAAAATATGTTTTTAAATGTTTCTATAAATTAGTTATATAACATTATTAAATCCTTAAATTACTCAAGGAATTTCTTTTGATTTTGTGCTAAGTCTATATATACATCACTTGCTTCAATTAATTCAGATGCTGTTGATTTTTTAAAAGACATTACTTCAACTTGAACTCCTTTAGCTTTTATATGATTAACTAATGAAGTAAAATCACCATCTCCTGTTACTAATACTGCAACGTCAATTTTTTCTGATAGTTCAATTGCATCAATTGCAATTCCCATATCCCAGTCTCCTTTTTTAGCACCACCATGAAATTTCTTTAAGTCTTTTCTTTTTACAAAAAAACCCATATCTTCTAGTGCATCAAAGAAATTATCTTCGTTTTTTGTACTTGCTTTTATTACATAAGCTAATGCTCTTATAAGTTTTCTTTTGTCTTGAGCTGCTTTTAATATATTTCTATAGTTTACTTTTCCATCATACATATTTTTTGCAGAGTAGTACATATTTTGAATATCAACAAATAGTGCAACTCTTTGGTTTTTAAATGATTTATTTCTTATTCTAATCACCATTAACTAATTTTATTTATATTATATATTTCTTTTGAATTAATTTCTTTTATTTTAATTAACAGATAAAGTTTTATTTTTATTATCATAATCAATATTATTATTTCATATGAAGAATAAATATATTAATTAAATTTTATAGTAGTCAAAGGTTTAAATAAAATTATTCTTATAAAATTCAAGTGAGTTATCTGCTGATAATGAACGTTCATTTATTCTGAATCAAACAAAAAGATGAAAAGCGAATACACATTCTTTAGCTGAAACACGAATAAAACATTACGAAGATCATAAATTTTCTAACTATTGAAACATAGTTTTCAAAGCGAAGAAAAACAAAGAGTTTTTTATGTTGTTTAAATCAAAGATTTAAAAGGTTAGTGAAATCAAAAGATTTCTCACCTTGAAAAAAACAAAGTTTTTTTCTAAG
>CAZXZL010000009.1:0-2349 GCA_964645415.1 uncultured Methanosarcinales archaeon
TAAATTTCTAATTTAATAAGTTCTAAACTTTAGTTTAGTAATATGTATTCGTATTTAGCTAAAGGTTGTAGAAATCTTTTTTATCTTCGATAATGTAGAAGTCAAAATCATCTAAGTAAAAAAATAATAGAAGTTTATAAAAACAAAAACAAAAATACATAGGAAGTTATGGGAACTACCGTGCCATACAGAGTATGGTACTATCCTAGTCAATTTTGATAAAAATTGAGATCAATTTATTAGATTATATTAAATAAATGAAATAGTTATTAATAACAATAAAAAAATAGGAAAAATTAACAAAACCCAATACTAAAACTACAAAATACTTTAAAAACCAAGTAAAGTGATGAATTGCATGATCTAAAAAGTGTCCGTGTGTATCATTAAGATAAATTATTGAATCAATAGATAATACAAAAATAATTAAACTAATAAGCATGGTGAAAATATCTATTACTTTATCCCTTATTGCTCTACCATACTCCCCTTGATTCACCTCAGGATAATACGGATTTAATTCAACACCACTCCCTGAAGAAATAACTAAATATGTTGAATGAACATCTAAAACATTTAGAAAAATTAATAAAAAAAACAACATAAATACTAAAATATTGAAATGGCTATGAAATAATTCGAAAAGATTAAAAAAATGCTTGCCCATATAAAATAATAAAAATGAATATTTAAAAGGTTTATGAAAATGAAAAAGATAAAGATTAAAACAAAAAAAAGAAAAGAAATTATAGATATTACTGAAAAAGTTTCAAATAAAATTCAAATTAATGAAGGAATAGTTTCTTTAAAATCTATGCATACAACAGCAGGAATTTTTGTCAATGAAGGATATGATGAAGATTTAAAAGAAGATTTTATCAATTACTTTGAAAGCCTACCAAATATTAATTTTAAACACATGGAAGGAAATTCTAAAGCACATATTTTTTCAACATTCATTGGAAACCATATTACAATCCCTGTTGAAAACAAAAAAATGATTTTAGGAAGATGGCAAAAAATATTATTTTTTGAATTTGATGGGCCAAGAAATAGAAAAATTGTAATTAAAGAAATTGAAAATAAAAATTAAAGATAATTTGATTTAATAATCTCATTAACATCAAATATCTCAAAAATAGCTTTCCTTGATAAATATTTAACTTCATCACCAACATTATTTTTTTCTAATTCTAAAAGGATGTCATCAATTTTCATCCCATTACTTTTAAAGCTCAAAATAGATGTTTTTATATCTTCATACATATTCAATTGGTTTTTATTAAGATTAAAATAAATATCAGAACCAACCTCTTTAACAGAATTAATAAAAGAATTATCTAAATCTGATTCAATTAAGTAAGAAATGACTTCTTTTAAATCAATTCCTTTATCTTTATATGAAATTATTATCGAACGAACTTCATCATTGGATCTTGAATCAACAGATGAAGAAGAGTCTTTAGAAGAATCTTTAATGTTTGTATCATTATCTTCAATATTATCATCATTAGAATAAACTACATCATTATTATTATTATCATAACTATCAAAAGAATTTAAAACAAGAGATAATTCACCTTCTAAGCTGTTTGAATTTAAAATACTTGATACATTAAATAGATTAAAAATTGATTTTAGTACAAAATAATAAGTTTCATTAGAAACATCATTTTCTTTAATATTAGATAATATTTCATCAATATTTAAATCATTATTTTTCATATCTTTAACATTATTAAATACACTTTGATAAAAATCTTGATCACTTAAATGATTATTACTATCATTATTAAAAATAATTTCAGATAATTCATTTTGACATTTATTTAAAATTTTTTCATCATTATAGTTTTTATTAAAATTATTTAATATCTGAATAGGATTGAATCCATTTGATATCTGTTTATTAATCTCTTCTTTAATGTTAATTTTATTATCATGAGCAATCTGATTAATATTATTATTATTATTAATATCATTATTATCTTTACTATCTTTATTTTGAACATCATTTCCATCTAGATTAAAATCTAAATCATCAAGAGAATCAGATTCATCGTTAGAATCACTGCCATCATGAGAGTTTTTTATAAACTTATTTTTAAAATCATTAAAATGTTCATTAAGTGAAAAAGAAGATTTTTTTACAAAAACAAATGATAAAAATATTGCAAAGATTAATATTACTACAAAAACGAAAATACTATTTAAAAAATTATCATCGGAATCAGCATCATCTTCATCTTCTAATTCATCTTCTTCTAATCCTTCATCCTCTTCGTAATCTTTATCATCTTCATCAACCTCATCTTCCACTTCTTCAGTATCCTCATCATCTTCATCATC